>JAOZTO010000222.1 GCA_029942265.1 Desulfocapsa sp. | reverse complement strand
CAGGCTTTTTCAAAACTGTCATACCGTTGGGTGTAGCTACTCGTTGCATGATGCTTTTTCCTTAGAATGCTGTTTTTGATGCCAAAAACAGCATTCTAAGGAATTATATAGCCCGTTTTAACATGATATTCATTGTTATTTCATCTTATTATCTTGGTGCGCTCCCCTATGACGGCCAACAGAAAAAGCGTTACACTATTTGCAACTTAGCAGATGACTGCGCAAAACAAAAAAGGCCAACTCTTTTTAAGAGTCGGCCTTTTTTGTTAAGTATTTGCAAATGAGATTCTAACAGATATTCACACGAGAACGACCATCTGCTTTAGCACTATAAAGAATATCATCAACCCGTTCCATCCATTCATCAAGATTCTCTTCCGTATCCCACTCAGTCATGCCGATGGAAACACCAAGTTTCACACTTGAAGTTGCCCAAATTTCCAGTTCATCCACAGCTTTACATAATCGTTCGGCAAGGATTCTGGCACTTTTTTGATCCGTTCCATCCATAACAAGTAAGAACTCATCGCCACCAATACGTATCAACAAATCTGTCGACCGAATTACTTCATTAAACACCTCTGCAACCTGATTAAGAACCAAATCGCCCTTTTGATGGCCGAGGTTATCGTTAATCATTTTAAAGCGATCCAAATCAAGAGATGCCATTGTTAATGGTCGATTGTAGCGTTTGGCTCCAAGCATAATATCATGGATGCGTTCTTCAAAAACACGTCTGTTAGCAAGACCTGTTAAAGGATCTTTTCTTGCGCTCTCAAAAAGCTCTTCGTATTCAATACCGCGACGAAGAGATTCGGCAAGAATAACAAGTGATTCATTGATAAGGTTGATTTCGTTTTCCAACAACGCTTTTTCATCTTTTAATATTATTAATATTCCAGCATCTTCAGATGTTTCTATACGCCACTTATGGGCATAATGTCCATCATCGCTGAGATACGCACTTGATTCGATATTTGTATCATTAAGAATCTCCTCAGCAAAAGCAAGTATTGAGCGACGTTTAGGCCCATGCCCAGAGTAAAAGAGATGTTTTTTGGAACGAACCTGATTTTTATAACCTATGAGCTCATGTTCTACCAGAGGCATTAACCAGACGGAATAAGACTCTATCATCCCTGAAACATCAAGTATGCCAGCCATGCGTCCATGAAGTTTATTCATGAGATCAAGACGTTCTGTCTGCCGTTTAAAATGATCCAACTCAACCTTAACCTGATCTATTCCACTAGGTGTATTCGCTAGTGAAGATATGTTTGATGTGGGTGTTGTGGATAGTGTAAGGCTCATTATATATTTTCCTTTGTATGGGATTTTTTCGGTTAATACTTATATCGACTATTCGGGAAAATTCCTTAAGTAGCTTCTGACATTTTTTTATCAGTAAACACTGCGTCACACTCGTAACGCACTAAACACAATGAGATTATCGCATATTTGACAAAATTATTTTTTTCAAAATACCCATCATTCAAATTTTTGACACCAGTACAAGCCATAAAAATGACAAAATAGACTGCGCTCGATTTTGAACGAATCCCTATTCCCGAACAAGCCTCTAACTGCTTTCAGCAAAACAAAAAAAAGGCCGACTCTTTTTAAGAACCGGCCTTTTTTGTTAAGAGTTTGGCGAAAGGCCATTCTCGAACAGCCCCTAACAGATATTCACACAGGAACGACCATCAGCTTTAGCACTATAAAGAATATCATCAACCCGTTCCATCCATTCATCAAGATTCTCTTCCGTATCCCACTCAGTCATGCCGATGGAAACACCAAGTTTTACACTTGAAGTTGCCCAAATTTCCAGTTCATCCACAGCTTTGCATAATCGTTCAGCAAGGATTCTGGCATTTTTTTGATCCGTTCCATCCATAACAAGCAAGAACTCATCACCACCAATACGCACCAGTAAATCGGTTGAACGGATTACTTCATTAAACACATCTGCAACCTGATTTAGTACCCAATCACCCTTTTGATGGCCGAGGTTATCATTAATCATTTTAAAGCGATCCAAATCAAGCGATGCCATTGTTAATGGTCGATTGTAACGTTTGGCTCCAAGCATAATATCATGGATGCGTTCTTCAAAAACACGTCTGTTAGCAAGACCTGTTAAAGGATCTTTTCTTGCGCTCTCAAAAAGTTCTTCATATTCAATACCACGGCGAAGAGATTCTGCAAGAATAACCAGTGATTCGTTGATCAAGTTGATTTCGTTTTCAGACAATGCTTTTTCATCTTTTAAGATTATTAATATTCCAGCATCTTCAGATGTTTCTATACGCCATTTATGGGCATAATGACCGTCGTCGCTGTGATACGTACTTGATTCAATATTTGCATCATTGAGAATTTCCTCAGCAAAGGCAAATATTGATCGGCGTTTAGGCCCATGCCCAGAATAAAAGAAATGTTTTTTGGAACGAACCTGATTTTTATAGCCTACGAGTTCATGTTCTATCAGAGACATCAACCAGACGGAATAGGATTCTATCATTGCTGAGACATCAAGTATGCCAGCCATGCGTCCATGAAGTTTATTCATAAGATCAAGACGTTCTGTCTGCCGTTTAAAATGATCCAACTCAACCTTAACCTGATCTATTCCATTAGATATATTCGTTAGTGGAGATATGTTTGATGTGAATGCTGCAGGTAGTGTAAGGTTCATTGTATATTTTCCTTTGTGTGGGCTTTTTCAGTTAATACTCATATCAACTATTCAGAAAATTCCTTAAGTGGCTTCTGTCATCTTACTAGCAAACACCGTGCCACATTCACAACATACTGAATGTATTGCAATTGTCACATATCATGCAAAAATATTTTTTGCATACGCCTTTTATTCAAAATATTGACACCTGCAAAAGACATACACTTAACAACAAATACAGACCTCGTAAATATTTCAGTCATTTTTCCTGTTTGTTGCGTAGTAACGGTAAGATATCGAAAGTTGGACATTGGGTCGGTCTGAGTTGTCAGTTATCAGTGTTCAGTAATTACAAGTAGTTATTCTGTTACTGATAACTGACAACTTTGCCGTCGCTGTAAATGCAAATGAAAGTCCAATATAATTGCTTTTTTCTTGATATGTTTACGATGTCTGAAATACTGTAGGCACCCTGTGTTCTATTTTAGATTGAGGCTGTCTTTTTTTGAATCACGGTGCTACACTCATAAAAACATTTTAACCAAAACTACTACACACTCTTAACGACATGAAACTTGAAAAAAAAATTGGGCAACTGTTTCTCTTGGGTTTCCAGGGAGCCTCTATTGACAACAACCATCCAATAACAGAAGATATTAGGAAAAGAAATCTCGGGGGTGTTATTCTTTTCGATAGACTGCTGGCAAAAAAGCAGGCGCAAAATAATATTTTGAATCCTGGTCAACTAAAAACATTGACTATGTCATTGCAAAAATACGCTTCCGAATCTCTGCTTATTGCTGTTGACCAGGAAGGGGGAAGTGTACGAAGACTTAAACCAGAAAGCGGATTTCCGGCGACAGCAAGTGCCGCCGAGCTTGGTGAAAGCAATGATTCATCTCGCACGGCCATCCATGCTGCCTGTACCGCAAACAGTTTGCTGGAAGTTGGGATCAATTACAATCTGGCACCGGTTGTTGACCTCAATATCTTTCCTGAAAACCCAGTAATTGGCAAAATACAACGTAGCTTTTCGGACAATGCCAACCGGGTTATCCCTCACGCTGCAATTTGGATTAGAGAACATCAAAAACGAAATATTCTTTCCTGTCTCAAACATTTCCCTGGCCACGGCAGTTCGAAAACTGATTCACACCTGGGTTTTACTGATATAAGCAACACGTGGCAAAAAGAAGAACTTATTCCATTTAAAAAAATCATTGCACAAACAACTTCCGCCCCAGTTGAAAGTGTGATGCTAGGCCATCTCTTTCATACTGATTTCGACACTACGCACCCAACCAGCCTTTCACCAATAGTAGTAACATCACTGCTTCGAAATTCATTTGGGTTTAAAGGGGTAATAATAACAGACGATATACAAATGAAAGCCATCACCGACAAATATGGCCTTGAAGAATCTGTATACCTCGCCCTTGCCGCTGGCGTGGATATGATTATTGTTGGCAATAACCTTGAATATGATCCCGGTTTTCTCAAGCGAATAATCCCTGGAATACTCCAGGCAATAAAAGAGAAAAGAATCCCCGAAGGACACATTCATGCGGCATTCGAGCGTATCATCCGTATGAAAGAGATCCTTCAATCAACAAACTAATATAAGGAGAAAAAAATGGAACAGCACACAGAAGAAACTCACCCTCCGATCATTGGATATATATTATGGATATTTGGCTTTTTGGGTGCCCATCGTTTTTATTATGGCCGGCCAATTTCAGGAACACTCTACTTTTTCACCTTTGGCCTCTTTTTTATTGGATGGATTGTAGATCTGTTTCTTATTCCGGGAATGAGTGATGATGCTTCCATAAAATTCCAACCAGGCCCCATCGACTACAATATTGCTTGGATTTTACTTACATTTCTTGGTGTATTTGGTATCCATAGGTTCTATCAGGGAAAATGGATATCCGGAATTCTTTATCTTCTTACTGGTGGATTCTTTCTTATTGGAATTATTTATGATTTTTGGACACTAAACGACCAGATTAATCTGATCAATCATCACGTTTAAACGATGACCCAAAAAACAGTATTCTAAAAATATGGGAGTTTTTTTCTACACGGATGATTCTTTGCCTTGACTCTTAGTGCCTGTCTCGGTAAATTCTCTGACAATATTTTGGTAAGCGCTCCATGAACACCACCCTGCACGATCTTGAAACACTTACAGGGACAGGAGTTTGACAAAGCAAGGTGCGGTTAATGGACGCTTACATATTTTGGACGGCACAGTATTTTTATTGTCAATCAAACCTTCT
>JAOZTO010000221.1 GCA_029942265.1 Desulfocapsa sp. | reverse complement strand
CAAGGAGATCAGGATTAAAACAAATAATCAAAATAGCATTCCAACCACAATATAAACAATTATTCACAATTGATATTACAAGTTCAATCGCCCTGGGGACAGGGCTCCTACACCGAATAGCAGCTTGGCCCACCTAACAGAGAACAAAGCAAAATATAGCAACCATCAGTCTAATAAAGTAGACGATGTCTACTTTTATTGACAAATGTTTCATTCCCCTCCAACATTTGTTTCACAAACGTTTCACTATTTAACTGTTTTTAGGGGAAACTTCACAAACACTCCCCCCTTTGTCCTAGGCACACTTTTTGCATACCACAACGTATCTGTAGTATATTTTTTTCAAACCTACACATATGACCACAATGCCATGAACCTCTTTTTCTACGCCAATTCAAAGTCAGAAGCCGCCGAACAGTATGCGCAGCAACTGCTTCAAAAAGAAGTGCTGGCATCTCTTATCGTTCTTTTAGAAGGATCTTGTTTAAATTGCAACCAGAGCCTGAAGCTCCGTAACGGTGATGTGCTCATTCTATTCGCCGCCACAGAACAAGACTTTCACGATTTTCTTTTGATCAACGATAAGTTTGCAGAATTTCGTGTCATTCTTGTTTTACCAAATAGTACCCTACAGATTGTTTCAATCAGCCACATATTAAAACCACGCTTTATTAGCTTTGCAGATAAGCATGTGTCAGATATTGAGAAAGTAATTATAAGGATGCAGAACCAGAAAGAGATCCAACCGTTATGCCAGTAGATAAACTGACGAAAGTTGCTCATACATGCAGCTATCACACCCCAAAAGGAGGAATGAATGAAATTTTTTACGTTGTTTAAACGAATTGGCGTCAAAATCGTCGTAGCATTTTTACTTATCGGTATTGTGCCGTTACTGGTGAGCAGTTATATCTCATCGAAAAACGCCACTGAAGCTTTGGCTAAAGCAAGTTTTAACCAGCTTACTGGAGTTCGAGAAATTAAAAAGACTCAAATTGAGAACTTTTTCAAAGAGCGGCAAGGAGACATGGGAGTACTCCTTGAGACCATCTCAACTCTACGGAAAGAAGCATTTGAAAAACTTGAAGCCCAGCATGATCTGAAAACAGCTATGATTACAGATTATTTTGAAACCGCAATCCTTGATATGGAGATATTTGCCCGCAGTAAAGATTCTGAATTATTGTATGCTGAGCTCCTAAAATATCATAACGATACCAATGTCAGTGCAAACGGTGCATACGATGCTGAATCGTACAGATACAAACAGATATGGGACGATTTCGGGAAAAACATTACCCGGTTCCAAAAAGACACCGGATTTTATGATGTCTTTATGATTTGTGCCAAACATGGGCACGTTATGTACAGTGCCGCAAAAGAACAGGATCTTGGAACAAATCTTAGTGCAGGCCCTTATAAAGATTCCCCTTTGGCCAAAGTGTGGAAAAAAACTGTAGAAAGTAAATCGACCTCAATTGTTGACTTTGAGCCATATGCAGCAAGCAATAATGAACCTGCTGCATTTGTCGGCGTTCCCATGATAAATAATGATGGTGTGTTGGAAGGTGTCATGGTTGTACAACTCTCACTCGATGCGATCAATCACACGATGTCCTTTAGGGCAGGGCTTGGCAAAACAGGTGAAACCTACCTTGTCGGACAGGACAAACTGATGCGTTCCGACTCTTTTGTTGATCCCGAATTCCATAGCGTCAAAGCATCGTTTGCCAATCCTGAAAAAGGAAAAGTTGATACAGAAGCCGTTCGCTGGGCGCTTGCTGGTGAAGATCGTTCAGGTGTTATTCTTGATTATAACAACAATCCTGTTCTGTCAGTTGCTGCCCCTTTGAAAGTTCTTGATCTTACCTGGGTAATCGTTGCTGAAATGGATGTTGCTGAAGCCTTCAACCCTATAGACGAAAATGGTCACGAGTACTACCAAGAATATGTGAAAGCCTACGGATACTACGATTTATTCCTTATTAATCCTGATGGTTACTGTTTCTACAGTGCCGGGCGAGAGGCTGACTACCAGACTAATTTTGCAAACGGCAAATACGCTGATTCCAACCTTGGCAAACTCTTCCGTCAAGTTATGGAGACTAAATCATATGGGGTTGCTGATTTTTCCCCTTATGCTCCAAGTAACGGTGTACCAGGTGCATTTATTGCTCAGCCGCTGGTTCATGGAGGTGAAGCAGAACTAGTCGTTGCCCTGCAATTATCGCTGGATGCTATTAATTCCATCATGCAACAACGTGCCGGAATGGGAGAAACTGGTGAATCTTACCTTATAGGGGAAGACAAACTGATGCGATCAGATTCCTTCCTTGATCCAGTTAATCATACAGTTGACGCTTCTTTTAAAAATCCATCAACAGGTTCAGTTGATACACAGGCTAGTCGTGAAGCTATTGCAGGAAACAGCAATTCTGAAATAATTACTGACTACAACGGTAATTCGGTTCTCTCCTCATATACGCCAATAAAAATCGATGGGTTGCATTGGGCACTTATTGCTGAAATTGATGAGTCGGAAGCCATGGCCTCTGTAAAAACGATGCAGAAGATAGCTGCACTTATCGTTCTTGTCAGCGCTGCTATCATTATTATGGTTGCATTTTTTATGCTGCGCCTGATTATGGCTCCCATCAAAGTTGTTGTTGAAAATCTGAGAGAACTTTCTCAGGGTGAGGGTGATCTCACTCAACGACTAAAGATGAATTGTCCAACATGTTCGGATGTTATGAACTGTAGCGAACCTGGATGTAGAAGCTATGGTAAAAACGGTATGTGCTGGGAAATAAGCGGCACCATGTCTAACAACCCGGATTGCATCGAAGTCACCAGTGGTAAAATGAAAGACTGTATAGATTGTAAAGTATACAAACAATCAAACTATGATGAGTTACAGGAACTTTCATCTAATTTCAATAATTTCATACTTAAACTCCAACATATGTTCAAAGAAGTTGTACATGGTGTAGTAACTATATCTTCTGCTACAACCGAACTCTCTGCCATCGCAGAACAGATGTCAGGCAGTGCAGACAACGTTTCTAGTCAATCAAACTCTGTGGCAACTGCAGCCGAAGAGATGAGCGTTAATATGGATTCTGTGGCAGCCGCAACAGAAGAAACCACCACAAATATGAATATTGTGGCATCTGCTGCTGAGGAAATGACAGCAACCATTGCTGATGTAAACGCCAACACGGAAGAGGCAAGTAAAGTAACAGGTGAAGCTGTCAAGGAAGCTCTCAGTGCCACTGAGAAAGTTCAACAACTTGGTCTTGCTGCAAGTGAAATCAGTAAGGTAACAGAAGTGATCACTGATATATCAGGACAAACTAATCTGCTTGCCTTAAATGCAACCATTGAAGCAGCTCGTGCAGGAGAAGCTGGAAAAGGCTTTGCCGTAGTTGCCAACGAGATCAAGGAACTTGCGAAGCAGACAGCGGATGCAACCGGTCAGATTAAGAACCAGATCGAAGATATCCAGAACTCAACATCTGAAACTGTAACCCAGATCGAACGTATCACAGAAGTTATTAATAATGTAAATGATACGGTGAATACGATCACAGGTGCCGTCAGTGAACAAACTGCAGCCACTGATGAAATCGCCAGTAATGTGGCTCAGGCCGCACAGGGATTGAGCGAAGTCAATGAAAACGTCGCTCAGAGTTCATCCGTTTCAGGCCAGATTGCCCAGGATATCACGATGGTCAGCCAGGCATCGGGTGAAATGTCTTCATCCAGTAGTGAGGTTCAGAGTAGTGCATCTGAGTTGTCTAGAACTGCTGAGAAACTCAAAGATATGGTAAGTGGTTTTAAACTGTAGTACCTGCTTATTACCATTGAATCCCCATCCATCCTGCTTCTATAATCACCAGAATGCAGGAGGGATGGATCATCTAGTGCTCACAAAATATGCTTTATTAAACAGCAATAAAACACAAGATTAAAAAACAAAAAAAGGAGAAAAAACTATAAGGCTAGGTGATATGAAGTTGCGAACTAAGATGTTTTCTGGAAATGCAATTGTTCTGCTGCTGGTCATTATTCTTGGTAGCATTATGTACAGTACTACAGCGCGTCTATTGAAAAGTGGCGATATGGTTGACCACACCCATGTGGTGATTCGACATGCCATGGATATTCTTGCATCCGCAGTTGATATGGAGACCGGGATGCGCGGATATCTCCTTGCTGGCCAGGATGGTTTTCTCGATCCATACACCAATGGCTATAAGACTTTTAAACACGATATTGCAGAACTCAAAGAGACTGTGAGTGATAACCCAGCTCAGGTGACACTGCTGACAGAAATTGAACAAAATATTAGTCAGTGGGTTGAAAACGTTACAGAACCGACTATCCAACTGCGTCGTGAAATTGGCAATGCTAAAAATATGGATGACATGGCTGATCTTGTGGGAGAGGCAAAAGGTAAAGTGTACTTTGATAAATTCCGAGGTCAGATTGCAACATTTATTGAACGTGAAGATACACTCCTTGCAAAAAGAGAGAAAGAATCTACAGCGACAAGTTCATATGGAGCCGAAAACGACTCGGCAAAATGGGTCAAACATACGCAAACAGTTATTAAAGAAGCCATGAATATAGAGGCTGCTGCGGTTGATATGGAGACTGGTATGCGCGGTTTTCTTCTTGCTGGTAAAGTGGAATTTCTTGATCCCTATATTAATGGTGGAAAATCATTCAAGGAGAAGCTTGAGAAACTAAAATCAACAGTCAGTGACAATCCTGCTCAGGTTAAACTGTTAAATGAAGTCCTTGAAAATATCAATGCTTGGCAACAAAAAGTTACAGAACCTGCAATTGAACTGCGCAGAATGATTGGGGATGCAAAAACCATGAATGATATGGCCGATCTTGTTGGAGAGGCACGAGGAAAAGTCTATTTTGATAAATTCCGAGGCCAGATCGGAACGTTTATTGAGCGGGAAGCATCGCTCATGGGAGTACGTCAGCA
>JAOZTO010000220.1 GCA_029942265.1 Desulfocapsa sp. | reverse complement strand
GGTCTGCCTTTTTTCATAACTAAGGGGCTAAGAGACACATCGAGTGCTCCGGCTTCAAAGAGCAGATCACAAAGATAGGGGAATCCCTCACTGTTCCAATCATCCAGATTAGTTTCAATCACTTCCACTTTACTACATTCTTGGGCAGAAATCTCCGTGCCAACTATTACCCGAAGCAAATTGGGTTGATCGTTATTCAGTGTATGGCTACCACATCCATATCCGATCTGTTTTATAGCCATGGCAGGCATTGCAGAAAAACCAGATGCCAGCTCTACTGCCAAAACAGCACCAGTCGGGGTAACAAGTTCTTTCTCCTGATCTACGCCATATACAGGCACATCGGTCAGTAACTCGTAAACAGCAGGTGCCGGAAGTGGAAGGTTACCATGGGCGCAACGAACAAAACCACTTCCCATCGGTAGCGGAGAACAGACGAGTTTTGTGATGCCAAGGCGATCCATTCCTGTGAGAGCTCCGACGATATCAACAATGGTATCAACTGCTCCAACTTCATGGAAATGAATTTTATCCAAGGCAACTCTGTGTACTTTTGCTTCCGCCTGTGCAAGACGAGTAAAAATGCGGCACGCTTTTGAAATAATCGTGCTTGGCAGGTCGGAACTATTTAGCAGAGAAAGGATATCACCAAGGTGTCGAAAATGTTGTTTGGATGGTGAATGAACTCTGAGTTGTTTGCAACTTATGCCTGAACAGATTTGATCCTGCACGTCAAGCTGGAAATCCATATCCTTTAGTGTGTGCAAATTAGTAAGCAGTTCTTCTTTATCAAGCCCTGCATGAATAAATGCAGCGAGGAGCATATCACCACTGATCCCTGAAAAACAATCGAGATAGGCAATTGTAGAATGTGTAGTCATGATAACTTATTTAGAAGAGAGGAATTGCTGATCTGTTTCTAGGGATTGACCACAAAGGTAGGCTTCCACACTCATTCGTTTTTTTCCCTCAGGCTGAATTTCACGAAATAATAATGCGCCATCACCAGTGGCAAGAAGAAGGCCATCACGATTTGCTTTGATGATGCTTCCAGGAGGTTGATTTGTCGTGTTATCATTATTTAGTTCAGGAGAAAAAAAACGAAACCGTTTTCCATTTAAAAAACTAAATGCGGTTGGCCAGGGATCCATACCACGAACAAAACAGTGTAGTTCTTTGGCAGGTTGAGTCCAGTCAATGGCACCATCTTCTTTTTTTAATGGGGGCGATTCGGTGGCTTGACTGTGATCTTGTTCAGTGGCAGGAAGTTTGTTCTGTCGCAGTAAGTCAAGGGCGTGCAAAAGGGTCGTTCCACCAAGATTTGCAAGTTTTGTAAAGAGACTACCGGCTGTTTCATCATCGGCTACGGGAATCGATGCAGGAAGAAGCATTGCGCCAGTATCCATTCCCACATCCATTTGCATGATGGTAACACCTGCCTTTTTGTCGCCTGCAAGAATTGCTCGTTGAATCGGCGCAGCTCCACGATGGCGAGGTAAAAGCGATCCGTGAATATTGATACAGCCAAGGGGCGGAAGATCAAGAATAGTTGAGGGCAGAATGCGACCATAAGCAGCTACAATAATAAGATCAGGCTTATAGGATTGCAATTCTTCCAAAAACTCTGATGTTCTGACTTTTGTTGGTTGCAATACGGGTATATTAGCTGATTCTGCAAGAACTTTCACCGGAGGCGGACTCAGTTTTTTACCACGGCCTTTGGGGCGATCCGGCTGAGTGATTACAGCTACTACCTCGTCCTGGCCGTCAATCAGATTTTGGAGGGCTGGTACTGAAAAATCAGGAGTTCCCATAAAGATAATGCGAAAAGCTGTGTGTGTTTTGGGCATGTTTGTTCCTGTTACGGGCTCGGTAAGAAATAACTTGGTATTTTTTACCGAACCTTATGTGTTTGAGGCCATCTGTTTTTTGACTTTTTTCTTGTAGAGTGCTCGTTTTAGTGTGCTGAGATGATCAAGAAAAAGGATACCATTGAGGTGGTCAATCTCATGTTGCAGAATTACAGCAAATCGATCTTCAACACTCAATTCGTGCGCTTTTCCACTGCTGTCCTGGTAACATACTGTAACAGAGAAGCTTCTTTTGACATTTGCAGTGAGGTCAAGGACTGAAAGACAGCCTTCCTCATCAACCTGTTTTCCGTCTTTTTTCGTGATTTCCGGGTTAATCATCACCAGGGATTTATCGTCTTCATCTTCACCCCGAGCAGTATTGACCACGATAAGGCGAATGGATTCACCAATTTGAGGAGCGGCAAGCCCCACACCTGGTGCATCGTACATGGTTTCTATCATGTCGCTGATGATTATTTGCAACGTATCATCAAAAACAGTGATTTTTTCTGCTTTTTGACGCAGGATCGGGTCTGGAAATGTAAGAATTGGTAGTAGGCTCATGAAAGTTATTATATGGTTGATTTAGGTAGAATCCAAAAAATTGTATCACTTGAATATATCACAGCGATGATCTTTTTGCATCAAAGTTGTATTTCCATAGAATATGGGATATTATTATGCTACCTTATGGTGCAATTTTTAGGCTCTACTAATCCCCATATTTCCCCAAAAAACAAATTATGACTATTACATTTATCACAGCACTAATTCTGAGTTATCTGGTAGGAGCAATTCCCTTTGGCTTACTCTTTGGCCGTATAGTTGGAAAGGATGTACGAAAGGAGGGAAGTGGCAATATAGGAGCCACAAATGTAAACCGATTGCTCGGAAAAAAACTTGGCATTCTTACCTTGCTTTGTGATGTGGCTAAGGGATTTTTCCCTGTATTTATTGCATCTGTTTATCTGCCAGTTGGGGATAATTGGGCACTGTTTGTTGGCTTATGCGGTCTTGCTGCAGTTGTCGGTCATATGTTCTCTATTTATATCGGCTTTGAAGGAGGTAAAGGAGTGGCTACAGCCCTTGGAGTATTCCTCTTTTTTTCACCTTGGTCGATACTAGTAGCTCTTGTAGTCTTTGTGGCGGTTGTCTGGTTTTCTGGATTTGTCTCGGCAGGTTCTCTTGCAGCCTCCGGCATGATACCACTCTTTATCTGGACATTTGGGGAAAGTTCTTCAACAATTTTCTGTGCCACTGTGATTGCCGGATTGATCTGGTTTAAGCACAGTCCCAATATCGGTAGATTGCGCAAGGGGGAAGAGAAGAGCTGGAAAACAAAGAAAAAGGAAGTTGAATGACCAAATTAGACTGGGATGCCCTGTTTGAGGCCAAAGAGCTTTTAGGTCTTGGCGATCGTGCAACTTTAGGTGAGATAAAACGCAGTTATCGAAATAAGTGCAAAATAAATCACCCTGATATTGTCGGAAACGATAAGGCAAAAGGCGATATGATGCGCAAATTGACCAGAGCCTACGACCTGCTTATGAAACATTCTGAGCAGTTTAAGATTCCACTGGTTCCTCTGGATGGGGAAACACTGGAACCTGAAGATTGGTGGATGGATAGATTTGGTCAGGATCCTTTGTGGGGGAAGGGGTGAACATTTATAATTCAGTGAGTCAGCCTGTTTTGAACCCAACCAGAATATTTACTGATCCTGTTCAACAATGTTATTAAGATACTTAACTTGTCGCATCTCAATTTCATCCATCCACCAGCTTGAGCCAACAGCTTTTTAACTACCCATCGTTGAGCCGTAGAAGGGGCAATCTCAATGCCTCTTTCGATCATGAGTTCTTCAAACACCATTAGCTTCCTCCACGGAAAATAAAATTATTTTAGCAAGGTTATCGAGGTTGTCATGGAAAAGTCAACCTTGCGACAGAACCCCAGATTTTACCAGTTAGAAAAGGGAGGCCTCTAATCGAACTTGACACGAAGAAATGTCGTGTTAAACTAAGCTAACGAAACTAAGTTTAGCTGAGGTGCCATTATGCAGACATATAATATTCACGAGGCAAAAACCCATTTATCCCGACTGATAGAAAAAGCATCCAAGGGAGAACCGTTCGTCATTGCCAAGGCTGGTAAACCAATGGTCAAGGTTATTCCAATCAATGCACCTGAACCTTCACAGATGAAGCGATTCGGTTTTATGGCTGGACAAATCACCATACCAGATGACTTCGATCGAATGGTTGATACAGAGATCGTAACTATGTTTGAAGGTGACTCGTGAAGCTTTTAGTGGACACCCACCTGTTGCTATGGGCGGCACAGGGTATTGAACATTTACCCCCAGATGCGCAGACTCTTATGAGCGAACCTGAAAACGAATTATTCTTCAGTGTGGCTAGTCTATGGGAAATTGTCATTAAATCTGGCTTGGGGCGAGAAGATTTCAAGGTCGATCCACAACTCTTTCGACGTAGTATGTTGGACAATGGCTATCATGAATTGCCCATTCTCAGTAGGCATGTTGTCGCAGTCAGCACTTTGCCCACTATCCATAAAGACCCATTCGATCGCTTACTTGTCGCACAGGCCATCGCTGAAGGTATCATGTTATTGACGGCCGACAAACAAGTGGCCAAATACTTAGGGCCTGTGAAACACGTTTGATAAGGGGACTGTGGAAGAACCCCAAAAGTGATACGCCTGAAGTTTTTGGGTTCTGTCGCAAAGTTATCAAACAGCTTTTTAACAACCCATCGTTGAGCCGTAGCATGGTCAATCTCAATGCCTCTTTCGTTCCTGAGTTCTTCGATGTCACGATAACTCAGGCTGTAACGCAAATACCAATAGACAACTTGAGGAACGATACATTTTGGAAAATGGCCACCGAAAAATTTTTCTTCAACCACCATTGGCTTTTCTCCACGGAAAATAAAGTTATTTTTGCAGATGTTACCGAGATTGCCATGGGAAAGTCACCTTTGCGATAGAACCATCTTGAAGGGGGCAGAGATTCAGTAGAACATTGCAAGTCTTGACAGGATTGCTGGAGAATAGGTATATTCTAGCAGGGCTCTAGCCAAATTTCCACTAAGGAACGGGGACGAAATAACTTTCCCATCTATACATCTCATCTTCAGGCCAT
>JAOZTO010000219.1 GCA_029942265.1 Desulfocapsa sp. | reverse complement strand
ATGCCAAAAGTGAAACCATCCAAGCTGTTGTTCTTAAGATTGACAAAGAACATGAACGATTCTCACTCGGAATCAAACAGCTTGAGCCAGATCCATGGCAGGCAGCCTACAACAACTTCCCTTCAGGTACCATCATTGAAGGAAAAATCACCAATGTTACTGATTTTGGTGTGTTTGTACAGCTTGACGAAGGTATCGAAGGACTGGTTCATGTATCTGAAATATCTAAAGATAAAATCAAAACTCCTGTCGGAATGTATGAGGTTGGTGACACGCTGAAAGCCATTGTTATCAATGTATCGGCCAAAGACAGAAAAATCGGCCTCTCCATCAAAACCCTTGAAGAAGACGGAGAAGAGGGTGCTGCTGAGAATTACGCCAAAAAGAAAGAAGAAGCCGCTGCTGCTGCCCCTTCAACCTTTGGCGACCTGCTCAAAGCTGCAGCTGGTGACGACAAGGAAGAGGACACTTCCGAAGAGAAGTAATTTCCCACTCGTTTACAGCGCAAACATGTTGTTTTACCGGAAGAAGACTCTTCTGGTAAAACAACTTTTTTTATTTCTCTACTGCCGACAGGCCTCTACAACCATACAACCATGCTAAAAAAAGAACTTGTAACCGAAGTAAGCAATGACCTTTCTCTTCATAAAAATGATGTGGCCGCAGCACTCGACATCATGCTTAATACTATGGAAGAAGCTTTAAAAGAAGAACGCCGCATAGAACTCAGGGGATTTGGAAGCTTTGCAGTAAGAAAACGCAAGGCTCGGTGTACCAAAAATCCAAAGACTGGCAAAATAATGGATATCCCAGAACGGAAAACCATCCACTTCACCATGAGTAAATCACTAAAAGAAGCACTCATAAAAGACTGATTTCAATTAATTAAGCCTTCACAGGAAAGGGGTAACATCCCCTTTCCCCTCTCGAAGAACGACTGGGTAGTCTCCAGTGAGATCAACAAGGGATGATGGATCTGAAAAAACATCACCGCCATCTATAACAAGATCCACCAGCTTACCATACAAGCAATCAATATCATACGGATCAGATGTGATAGTTCCGTCATCATCCTCTGGAAGAGATGTGTTGATAATTGGGTTCCCTAGTGTTTCAAGAAGCATCTGGCAAATAGGGTTCTCTGGAACCCTAATCCCAACGGTTTTTTGTTTACTGGACATGGCCTTGGGAACCAGTTTTGTTCCTGGAAGAACAAATGTGTAAGGACCTGGCAGATTTTTTTTCAACAATCGATATGTAACATTAGATACATGGGCAAAATTACTAATATCCTTAAGATCTGAGCACATAAAAGAAAATGGTTTACCTTTTGGCCTCTTCTTTATCTGAACAATCCGCTTCACAGCTTTCTGGCAGGAAAAATCGCAACCGATTCCATACCCTGTGTCGGTGGGGTAACAGATAACTGCACCGCGTTTAAGACGATCTACAACCTGTTGTATCAACCTCTGTTGAGGGTTATGTGGGTTTATTGCGAGTAGCATTTCAAATCCCTTTTAAAGAGTACGCCACCACTTTATTACGCCCCTCTTCCTTGGCCTGATACAGTGCCTTATCTGCCATGCTGAGAAGGTCATTCTGCACATTAGGTTCATTGAATCGATAAGAAGCTACACCAAGAGAAGCGGTAACCTTAAGCGAAGTCAAACCATCTGTAAACATACTGGCCTCAGAAATATGACGGATTTTTTCTCCTACCAAAACTCCATTTTCAATATCAGTTGATGGTAGAATAATTAAAAATTCTTCTCCACCAAATCGAAACACGTAATCTGACTCTCGGCTGTTTTGCTTCATACGATGTGAAAATTCTTTCAACACAAAATCCCCAAAGACATGGCCATGAACGTCATTAACATTTTTAAAATGATCAAGATCCAACAAAATAACCGACATATCAGTTTCGTACCGAACACAACGAGCATATTCTTGTGCTAATATTGTATTCATATGTCTTCTATTATACAAACCAGTTAAATCGTCATGAATTGTCAACCGGGATAATTCTTCTGCAATCCTCTCTCTTTCGTGAACTTCATCCTGGAGTTTCTCATTGGATTGCTTCAATTCAAGCTGCATCCGTATTAGTTTTTTATTTCTTTCAACGGCATTTTCATAGGTGGAAAAGAGGAGATCGACAACCTGCCTACGATCAGATGTTATAATGTGTGTTTTCCCGGCAAAGAAAATCTCTATTCCTGTATCCGATTTTTCACAACGCCTCAGTTCCTGATTGACTAAAATATGTTCAATACGGGAAAGTAGAAAGACATCATCATAGGGTTTGGTAACAAAATTATCAGCACGACAGGTTAATGCCTTAATCACATCTTCCGGATTTGAAAGTGATGTCAGCAGAATCACCGGGGTGTCAGCAAGACTTGCTGTATCTTTCACTGCACTGCACATCTCATACCCGTCCATATTAGGCATGACAATATCGCTGATAATCAACGTCGGCTGAGACTCCTTTGCCAGCTTTAATCCTATTTCACCATCTTCAGCAACGAGCACGGTATAGCCGTTATTCTCCAAAAAAAATTGAAGCTGTATAGCCTGTGTCAGACTATCTTCAACAATAAGAATGCTAATGTTTTTACTTTTCTGCATATTTATTCCTTAGGACTTGTTCTACGATAGTAGATTACCATATTCAAACTATATGATCCTCATGAAGAGTAGGACAGCACTCTATTACGCCCATCTTCCTTTGCCTTGTACAATGCCTTGTCAGCTAGGCTAATAATGTCATTTGGCCCACTAGGTCTATTTGAACAAAAAGAAGCAATGCCAACAGAGGTTTTGACTTTGACGGAAACAAAATCATCTACAAACAGATGGGATTCACAATCCTGACGAATTTTTTCTGCTGTCGAGAGGGCACCATTGGTATCGGTTAGCGGTAAAAGAATTAAGAATTCTTCTCCGCCAAACCGGAATATATGATCATTTGATCGACAATTTTGCTGTAAACGAAGTGCAAATTCTTTAAGAACAAAATCTCCAAAAACATGTCCATACGTATCATTAACGGCCTTAAAATGATCCAGATCCAGCAACATGACAGACATATCACAACCATAACGGACACAGCGAGAAAACTCCTGTGACAACATTGTATTCATATGCCTTCTGTTGTACAGCCCGGTCAGATCATCATGAATTGTCAAACGGGATAACGCCTCATTTTGCTGTTCAATTAATTGCTTCGATTCGGTCAACTCTTTAATAATCTGCTGTAGTTCACACTTTTGATTAAAGATTGTCAAAAAAACAGCGACCTTGGATAAAAGTATTTCACTTTCAACGGGTTTAAAAAGATAATCCACGGCTCCACTCTGATACCCCTTAAACACATGCCGTTGCTCTTTTGAGATGGCTGTAACAAAAATAATGGGAACATGTGCTGTATCCTCGGATAATCTCATTAGCTCAGCTGTCTCAAAACCATCCATGCCTGGCATCTGGACATCAAGTAAAATCAGGGCATACTCTTGTTCCAAAACTTTCTGTAGCGCCTCATTCCCTGAAAGAGCGGTGTGTATTTCGACAGGCAAGCTCTTTAACAGTTGTTCCATAACAAGAAGATTTTCCCGTCTGTCATCAACAATAAGAACTGCCGGTATTTTTTTTGTGGGTTCTTGCGGATTCATTTGACTTATTAGCGAGTTGTTTTGTAATTATTCAGTAAGGAGTTTTTCAATCAACGCCATAAAGGACTTCATTTCAACGGGTTTTGCCATATATTCAGTAGCTCCAGCCTCAATACATTTTTCTCTATCCCCCTCCATGGCTTTTGCAGTTACTGCAATAATTGGAATATTCTGGAATTTTTTCTGTTCTCTAATTGCCGCCATAGCCTCGAACCCGTCCATAACAGGCATCATGATATCCATAACAATAAGGTCAACATCTGGATTCTCAGCTAACTTTTCAAGTCCTTTTTTGCCGTTTTCACCAACAACTGTTTTTATGCCATTTTTCTGCAACAGACTGATAAAACTGAACACATTACGCATGTCATCATCAACCAGCAGAATTTTCACATCGGTAAATAGTGCATTTTGGTTATGTTCCAACACTTCCTGTTGTTGCTCTTTTGCAAAGGAATTTTCCACTTGGAGCGATTCTTTTTCCCGAATCTGTTCTTTTCCCTGAGTGATTATTTCAATATCTGAATCAGTTTCGTTTTCAACAACGGTTTCCTGTTGCATTCCTTCTGGAAGTGACAAATGCAAGGGCAGATAAATTGTAAAGAATGCCCCTCTGCCCACTTCGCTTTTTGCCTGTAGCTCGCCACCAAGAAAACCTGAAAACTCCCTTGAGATGGTCAATCCAAGTCCCGTTCCTCCATACTTTCTGCTGGTACTCCCGTCAGCCTGTGTAAATGACTGGAAAATAGTCTCAATTTTTGATTCAGGAATGCCGATCCCTGTATCAGAAACAGTAATGGCTATGCTTTCATCATATTTCAGATTACTTGTCTCAAAAATTGTATCTGCCGCAGGTCGTTGAACATGAACACCTATTTCCCCCTCTTCGGTAAACTTGAAGGCATTACTCAATAAATTGCGTATTATTTGAGAAAGTCGCTGTGAATCACTGGTTATCTCACTAGGGGTATCATCAGCGATACTGACCTTAAAGCTGAGTCCTTTCTGTTTCGCCAGCATGGAAAATTTCTTCTCAATCTCCTCGATAAATGGTTGAACAGCAAAGGTGTAAGGACGCAGATCCATTTTTGCTGCCTCAACCTTTGACAGATCAAGAAGGTCATTAATAAGAGTCAGCAAGTCATTTCCAGAAGAGTTCACAATTTTTGCAAATTCGACCTCTTCTTCCGACAAATTGCCAGAGCTATTTTCACCAAGCATTTGCGAAAGAAGAAGCATACTGTTCAAGGGGCTGCGCAGTTCATGGGACATATTGGAAAGAAATTCACTCTTTGCTCTACTGGCATCAACAGCTGTCTCCTTGGCTTTACGCAATTCTTCTGCAATTCGCTCTC
>JAOZTO010000218.1 GCA_029942265.1 Desulfocapsa sp. | reverse complement strand
TATCACGAGCCGACGGCGACGAGTCGACTGCCTGATTGCTGCCACACCGGGCCGACCTCGCGCCGCTCGTCCTGCCCCTCGCGAACAGCCAGCCGCCTGGTCACTTCGACCATGCCTCTTCGGCCATGGAATGGTTGGCAGGACGTGGCCCCACATATGCAGATACGACGCACTTAACAGATCAAGAGGTTAAAGAGCTTAAGACAGATTATTTAAATGAACGGCCATCTTACGTATTATTTCTTGCAAGCCGTGGTCAGGATATCACTGAAGAGCCCATCGAAATTTATGGTAGTGATCCCTACATTGTTGGTGGGCACACTGGAAGTGGTTATTGGGTTGACATTGAACGAATGACAACAGTCCCAGGACTTTTTGCTGCTGGTGAGACTGCAGGTGGGCACCCAAACAAATTTGTAGGCGGATGTGCTGCGGAAGGAAAACTGGCGACAAGGGGTGCCCTGAAATATATGGAGTCCCTGTCAATGCCGGAAGTAGAAAAGAATCAAATTGAACAGGAAAAAGAACGTGTTTTTGCACCTCTTTTAAAAGGAAAAGACTTTGATGGTGTAAAGCCTCGTGAAATGGAAGAACGCATGCAACGGCTTATGGATGAATATGCAGGGGGTACAACGCAATTCTACCGTACCGATGAAGCTCGTCTCATGTACTGCCTTAAACATTTAAAAATGCTCAAGAATGATGTGAAGGTACTGTACGCTAAAGACCTGCATGACCTGATGTTGGCTCATGAAGTTATCGATCGTTTGGATGTAGCCGAAGTGGTGTGTCATCATTTGAATTCCAGGAAAGAAACCCGTTGGCAAGGGTGGCAGACACGAGCAGATTATCCCGAGACAGATCCTGAGTACGACTGTTTTGTTGAAAGTCGTTTGAATAAAGAAACCGGTGAAATTGAAACTTTTACCCGCCCCTACGAACAGATCGTACCAGGCGATCGCTATAAAGCTTAGTATAGAGAGGAGAATAAACTATGCCACCAAGAGTTGATCTTACAAAATGCGATGGATGCAAAGCCCAGGATGAACCGTTATGTGAACAGGTTTGTCCGGGTAATCTAATGACCCTAAACGAAAACAGCCAGGCTATGTGCCGGGAAAGCAGTGACTGCTGGGATTGTATGTCCTGCACAAAAGTATACCCAGTAGGTGCTATTGAAACACGCGTACCTTATCAAATTGGTTATCATGGCGCCAAATTGATTCCCATGGTGGGAACAAATTCCATTACTTGGACTTCAATCGATATCAATGACAAAGTGGAACGATTCCGTTGTAAAACACGGAACGATTAGCTATGGGAACAAATCCTCCTCAAATCGGCCTGTATATAATTGATCCTGGCGAAACACTTGCCGAAATAGTTGATCTGCAGGCCGTTATCCAAAAGTGTGCAAAGATTAGGCAAGTTGAGGTCTGTGAAGTCATTTCTGACATTTGGGCAGAGCAATCTTTGCAGACTGTACAGGAAACGGTAACGGAAAACCGTATCGACCGGCTGGTGTGGGTCGGTACTTTCACCGCACAACAGAAGAAAACCATTCAAAATGTTTTATTGGAAGTGGGGGTAAACCCCTATCTCCATGAATGGTGCGATCTGCAATTGCAAACCATTGCTCTGGGTAAAGGGACAGAAAAGACTTTGCTTGGCAAAACCCTTACTGTTATCGAAATGGCACTTGCACGGGCCAAGCAGCTTCAGCCCTTGGTGCCTATTAAGCTTCCTGCTTCTGATTCTGTTGTTGTCGTTGGTGCTGGGATTGCCGGCCTTCATGCAGCAGCGTCTTTTATTGAACGTGGTAAACGTGTCCATCTTGTGGAAAAACAGAGTGGCGTCGGCGGCAAGGTTGCACTTCTCTCACGCTTTTATCCGTTACTGTGCAATCCGCAGTGTGGCATAGAATATGTGCTGAAAACGCTGCGCAATTCTGACAAGTTGACATTACATACCCTTTCCAAACCACTGGCTGTTGAGGGAAATGCCGGTAATTTCTCTGTCACCATTCAGTCTCAGCCACGTTATGTGGACACTGACAGGTGTAACGGTTGCGGATTATGCTCCAATGTTTGTCCTGTGGAATTACCGATATTTCTTGATAATATTCAGGATGAGCCACCTTTTCAAGAGGCAAAGGGTATTGGAGGATTGATTAAGGAAACTCGCAGGGCGATTCATGCCTCTGTGCCATTTTCTTTTCCTGAATCATTTGTGGTTGAACGGGCATCGTGCCCTGAAGGATGCTGTAAATGTGAGGATGCCTGCCCAACCAAGGCCATCGATTTATCTGAACAGCTTCCTGCCGAGCAAAATATTACGGCAGGTGCAGTTCTCGCCACAACTGGATGGGATCCTTATCCATTATCCAGATTGAACAATTATCATGGCTATGGCCAACATGCCAACGTTATCGGAAACCTGGAAATGGAGCAACTGTTATCTCAGATATCAAAGGGATCAGACATCCCATTGTTTCCATCAGAAGGTGATGGGAATAGGGTCGGATTTATTCAATGTTCCGGCAGCCGAAACACTAAACACTTAAGCTACTGCTCAAGTGTCTGCTGTTCTGCGACAATAAAGCAAATTAAACAGTTAAAAACTTTGAGGCCGGATGCCAAGTGTACTGTTTTTTACCAGGACATGCGGTGCAACGGTTTTGAGGAAGAATTATACCGGGAACTCAGGAGCACCAGTGATGTTTTGTTTGTACGTGGATTTCCTAAGGTTGAAGCGTCTAACCCTCCTGAAGGAACGAAGCTCACTCTTGTCTGCGAGGACACATTCTCAGGTCGACCGATCACTACTGAGCTTGATTTGCTAGTCTTGGCTGGTGGCATGCAACCGTCTAAGGCAGGAGTAGAATTTGCAGAACTTTCAGGTTTACCTCTGAATGACCATAATTTTTTCGAAGGCCATTATCAATGTTACCCCGAGGAAAGTCAGCGGACGGGCATCCTGACTGGGGGTTGCGCCCGTGGACCTATGAATGCATCTCAGTCCATTGAATCTGCTGGCAGAGCTGCCATGAAGGCTCTCAAGTTTCTCGAGGGTACAATCAGCATTGAGCCCACTTACCCGGTTGTCAATCAGTTGAAATGTGACCAGTGTAAGCGCTGCGTTGAAGAATGTCCCTTTGACTGTTATCGGTTGAACGATAAAGGTTTCCCGGAGCCGGATCTCAGCAAATGCAGGCAGTGTGGTAACTGCATGGGAATTTGTCCGGTCAGTGCTATTTCTATCAATCACCTCACCCTGAAACAACTGGCTGTCCAGATTGAGATTCTAGAGAACTCTTTTCTTGATTACGAAGAACCAATTATTCTGGCATTCTTATGTGAAAATGATGCCCTTGTAGCAGCTAGGTCAGCTATGGATAAGGGATTGAATGTTCCCATGAATGTCATTCACATAGGGGTGCCGTGCGCAGGTGCTGTGAATAACGCACTCATTGCAGATGCATTGTCGATAGGAATTGATGGCGTATTGATCGGAGGCTGCAAAGATGGACAGTGTCACTATATTAATGGAAATCAACTGGTCAATAAACGCAGTGGAGATCTTGCTGACAAACTCAAGACCATGAGGGTTGAACCAGAACGGGTGCAGTCGTTATCCCTCGAAATTCATGAAGCAGAGCGCTATGTAACTATTCTGGAAGACTATATCCAGAGCCTCAAAGCTATGGGGCCAAGTCCGTTTAAACTTTAGCACCGGACGACGCCAAGTAAGTCGATACCCAGTTCATTCCCCATCCTTATGGGGTGTGAGTACCTCCTCAAGGGGTACTCACATGTTGATAAAAGGAAAACAATCTCGCTATGACGGAACCATTACAGATACATCAACCGAGAAGCGGCAGCGAAGGTCATAGTGATATTTTCGACTGTGTCCAGTGCGGTTATTGTTCCGCTTATTGCAAGGTTTCTTTTATATCTGAGGATTCACCTCGCAAAGTAATTCGTTTTCTTCAGCAGGACGATATTGACAAGGCTGTTAAGAGTTCATTTGTAACTCTTTGCAAACAATGCCAGACATGTACCTGGATGTGCCCTCAGGGTATTGATGTAGCAGGTATTATGCGTCATCTGGTTAGACATCATTTCATAAATTATTGATGCTATGAATGACATAACAGAAAAAATTCGAACGAAGTCCAAAGCACTTTTGGAAGAAAAGCAAGTAGAAGCAGTACTTGGGTTTTGCAAAGGAACTCTACCAATGGCTCGCAGGCCGTTTTTGGCAAGAACCCCCGAGCAGGCTGAACTGCTCTGCTGGGATGAATTTTGTTCCATGAATTTGATAAATTTTTTTCCTGTAGACTTTAAAGGCAAGGTAGCCGTTGTTGTCAAAGGTTGCGATTGGCGTAACCTTGTGGTTCATCAACTCGAAGGACGTATCAAGGAGAGTGACTATCTGACAATTGGTATTGGTTGTGATGGAATGCTTGATTCTGAGAAAATTTGTCAAGCTGCCGGTGGTGGAGAGCGTGTTCTGGATGTTGTTTGTAAAGATGCAAAGGTGCTTGTTCAAACTATTGAGGGCGAGTTGTCTTTTCTGCAGAAGGATTTGTATCGACAAGTATGTCTGGAATGTCCCATGTCAACCCCATTAATTGAAGATGAATGGATTATACAATCCAACGAGAACAGGTCGAAAAATTGTCAAGACGAAGGCGTTGATCTCTTCAATTCTTCCGATCCAACGGAGAGACAGAACCAACTTCAGGAAACATTTAAGCACTGCCTTATGTGTTTTGCCTGTCGGGATGCCTGTCCACTTTGTTATTGCGATCACTGTTTTGTAGACACTGAAAAATCAATTTGGCTCTCAACTCAACCTGTTCAGGATGGTATACTCGATTTTCATTTTTTCAGAGCACATCACATAGCTGGACGCTGCACCAGTTGTGGAGCTTGTGAATCCGCCTGCCCCGTGAACATTCCTGTTCGGCAGCTGGTGAAAAAACTAAATACTGAAATTGAGCAATCAACCGGATATATACCAGGAATGGATACCGGAATTGT
>JAOZTO010000217.1 GCA_029942265.1 Desulfocapsa sp. | reverse complement strand
CCGGTAGCCTCCTGGAAGGATCTGACATGAGTGCTAAAATGACAAGTAACGACTTGCTTGATTTAATTCGCAGGGAATAACAAATCAGTTTTCTTGTTTTTTAGACCAGATTTTAAGTCGTAAGGCAAAGTTGCTGTTCAGCAAGACCTGCAACCTAACTTTTATTATTGTAATCTGGGGTATGGGATTGCTTTAACATTTTAACACAAAAACTGTTAAGGCTATCTCTTGTTTGCATTGCTTTGAGGGAGATTACTTTATGGAGTTCACTTCCCAGCCGAAGTTGGAATTTTCCTGAATATTTTTTATTTGTTGGGTCTGGAAGTGCTAGGCCTTCATTTTTATATATTTCAATCCACTCATCAACAATTTGACAAAGTTCATGGTAAACTTTCTCTTCTTTTTCTCCGTGACAACATTGACCTACCCAACTAGGGATTGAGCCAATATAGCATTGATCCTCTTCTGACCACTCAACAAGTTTTAAGTATTTATCTCTCTCTTTCATTTTGTTGACTCCGCTATTTTACGTTTAACTTCATTTTCCTGATATTTTTTAGCATCAGATTCCACTTTCCCGGATACTGTTATTGCAATACCTTTTGGATGGATGAAGTTACGGTGGCTACCTTTGCCACCACGATTTTTGAAGCCTGCTTTTTCTAATTGTTTTATGAGTTCCCGAATTTTAGGTGGCATGTAAAACATAGTACCAAGTAGGTACTAGTTTTCTATATTAAATCAACGAACTCATATATTTCGATAGTTTGCAGAACGGTTCTTGCCGTTGTGTGCTTTTTTTATCTACAGTTAGCAGACTGGAATCACAACATGCCGTCGGGTTTGTAATAGTCCACAATTTCATGAACCATCTCAGAAATTGTGTATGATTCTGGCTGAATATCAACGGTTAAACCGTTATCAGTCACTGTTTTTGCAGTAATCGGGCCAATTGCTGCGATGGTTACTTCATGCATTAATCGCTTTAAATCCGCATCTGATTCTGCATCCACCATGGAAAGAAAATTCCGAACCGTAGAAGAACTTGTGAAGGTGACCATATCCACTTTTCCAGATTCAAGCTCTTCACGCAACTGTTCTCGCTTACCATCTGGAGCAACATTTTTATATACTGGCGCCACAGTCACCTGTGCCCCTGCTCCGCGTAGTGTTTCTGGAAGAATTTCTCTTGCTTTTTCTGCCCGTGGAATCAGAACCTTTCGCCCTTCAACCCCTTGATCAAGTAAAGATTCAGCAAGTCCTTCTCCAGTAAAAGTAGTAGGAATTAAATCAGCACGAACACCATACTCAAGCAGCAGATCAGCAGTCGCTTTACCAACGGCTGCAATGCCAGGCCCTTTCATATTTCTGGCATCCAATCCCTTGGCATAGAGCCGTTCAAAAAAGTATTTCACACCATTTAGAGATGTGAAAAGAATCCAGTGATACTCTTCAAGACGTTCAAGTTCTTCGTCAAACACTTCATAGGATTCTACCGGCTCAATCTTAATTGTAGAAAACTCAATGCAGTTACCACCATTTTCTTCAAGGCCGGCCATCAGTTCTGAAGCCTGTTCCCTAGTTCTTGTGACAACAATTCGCTTTCCAAAAAGCGGTCGTTTTTCAAACCAGTCAATTTTACTGCGAAGATTTACTACATCCCCAACAATAATAAGTGCTGGTGGTTTAATATCTGCCTCTCGTACAATATCAGTAATCGTTTCAAGAGTCCCTACCACAGAACGCTGTTCAGGCGTTGATGCCCATCGAACAACGGCCACAGGTGTTTTAGGATCACGCCCATTGGACATCAGGTTGTTCACTATAATAGGAAGATTTTTGATTCCCATATAAACAACTAATGTACCAGCTCCGGTAGCAAGTTTTGACCAATCGATATTGGAATTTTCTTTTGTGGGATCTTCATGTCCAGTCAGAAATGCAACAGATGCTGTGTGTTCACGGTGGGTAATGGGAATTCCGGCATAGGTTGCAGCAGCAGTTGCAGATGTTACACCTGGAACAACTTCAAAATCGACACCTGAATCAGACAGAAATTCAATCTCTTCTCCACCTCTTCCAAAAATAAACGGATCACCACCTTTTAAACGGACAACCATTTTTCCGGTTTCTGCCCAATCTACCAGCATTTGATTGATCTCTTCCTGGGTATGGGTATGCTTCACACCACCTTTCTTCCCAGCATAAATCAATTCTGCACCTTGAGGTACATGCTTAAGCAACTTCACACTGGCAAGATAGTCATACACTACTACCTGTGCGCGCTCCAAAAGATATTTACCCCGTACAGTGATAAGACCGGGATCTCCTGGACCTGCTCCAACAAGATACACTTTTCCTTTTCGTTTTTTACTCATAATAATACCATAACTTAATTTTCATGATGAACTTTCCAATTCATCAAGCAGTGATGCTGCCAATAAAGGAATCATCAATTCATGATGTCCTAAAATATTATATCCACGCCCACCTGTTGCAGTAGGTCTGTTAACAACGTTTGTTAAAGTTCTATAATGTTTAATAAAATCAAAATTAGCTGTTGTAAAATTATCCACTTTATGTCCAAGATTGCGAACCAGTGTCAAAGCTTTTAAAAAAACTTCCGGCAGTAGGACAGCCGAACCAACATTTAAATATGCCCCACCTTGTAACTCGGCTATTTCAGAGCAAAACAACCGGAAATCATGATGAGATGTCTTTCCGATATCAGCTCCATTAGCCGATGGGTGAATATGTATTATATCTGTACCCATTGCAACATGAATCGTGACAGGGATTCCAAGTTTTGCAGCAGTTGCAAGCAGACTCTTCTCATTATAAGGAAATGATTGAGCCAGCAGATATTCACCCACAGCCTGTCCCATACCTATATTTTTCGTTGCACCGGATGCAATGGCACTATTCAAAATCTCACCAGTTTCCCGAGCTGCACCAAATGCACCATCACCAAGAACATCACCCACTTCTTCAGAAGTTGATCCGGCCATAGCAATTTCCGCATCATGAATAATGCAAGCTCCGTTCATCGCAAGTCCTGTAATAATAGAGCGTTCCATAAGATCAATAATGACAGGATTCAAGCCAACTTTAATTACATGAGCGCCCATTCCCATAAGTACTGGCCTTCCGGCACGATGCGATTTTGCAAGACGACGGATCAACTCGGGAAAGTCATGTCCAAGGAGCTGGTCTGGCAAAGATTCCATAAAACTACGAAGAGTCGAACGTTCCTTCACAGGATGTCCAAAATGATCAACAGTTACCTTGGAAAAACGGTCATGGAGAGAATAGGTCTTTAGACCGCTTAAATCAAGTGGTTCAATTTTCACCAAAAATCTCCCGCTCAACAAGTTCACAGAGTAAATGTTCTGCCCAGAGGTGTACTTCCTGTATATGTTGCGTTTTTGCAGTTGGCACATTCAAGGTAACATCGGCAACTTTTCCTAATTCACCACCATCACCTGCCATACCACCAGTAAATGCCGCAGTCTGCATTCCAATTCCTTTTGCAACTTCAAGCCCTTTAATAACATTCAACGATCCACCGGATGTAGATATTCCCAGGGCCAGATCTTCACGTTTCCCCAAAGCCTGTACCTGTTTCGAGAAGATCTCATCAAAAGAAAAATCATTTCCTATGGAAGTTATTACAGAGCTATCTGTTGTGAGTGCAATAGCAGCCATTGGCTTTCTATTGATCAGAAATCTGTTCACAAACTCAGCTGCCATATGTTGGGCATCAGCGGCGCTGCCACCATTTCCAAAAATAATGATTTTGCCCCCTTGCCTGATACAGATCACCATCTGACAAGCCAGATCAATAATTTTCTGGCGACTTTCTTTAACAAAAGCTTCTTGAGCCATCACTGCATTAATTAATGCTTCTGAGATAATTCGTTCCATAATTTTAACCACGTATAAGGAGTAATATTGAAAACACCAAGAATGCAGTGTAAAATATCCTGCTATAAAAAGCAAAAAAAATGGGCATATCGCAGTTACGCAAATATGCCCCAAAAAACAAAATACTGTTATAAAAACAACTTATCCTTTTATAGGGTAAATATTCGGATTGGGTTCAAAACAGCCCAGACCACTGAATTGTAAATGTTTGTGATCAATCTAATTCAGCAAGAATAGCATCAGTAACTTCTTTGATCCCCATGGATCCATCAACAGAGATTACTTTACTATCTGTATTTTTAAAATAATTAACAGCTGCCATGGTACCAGTATCAGTATCATAATAAATGTCATGACGTTTATTGATCGCGTCCTCATCCTGATCATCGGCACGAGCGCTCAACTCACCACCACAGACACGGCAAACAATTTTACCATCTTTTTCCACTGGCTTGATAGCTTCAAAAGCAATATGGTTCGGATGGTTGTTATCATTGGCACAAAGGCGACGTCCCATAATACGCTCTTTTGCAATCTGTCGATCAAGCAAAATCTCCATAACGTAATCAATTTTCATTCCAGCTTCTTTCAAAGCACTGTCCAAAGCTTCTGCCTGGGCAAGAGATCTTGGGAAACCATCGAGTAACCACCCCTGTTCTTTGGATTTTGCAAGCGTTTCAAGAACCATTGGAATGGTGATTTCATCTGGAACAAGATCACCGGCTTCAATAAAGGATTTTGCTTTTTTGCCAAGTTCGGTTCCACCTTTTATGTGCTCTCTGAAAATTGCGCCAGACTCGATATGATTCATACCATACTTATCTTTTACAATAGCGCCTTGTGTTCCTTTACCACTACCATTTGGTCCAAATGCAAGAATGTTAACAGCCATGATTTATCTCCTGTAAGCTTATTTTTTATTTGTCGTAATACCATTGTGAATGAATACTCACTCAAAAAAAACTACCTGTTAGACATACTCTAAAAATGAATATGTATCTAGTAAAATATCGGTGCTTAAGTTTTTGACTTTCAGTGGGAAAAAGAGTATTTTCGGATAAGAAGTGCTGTATCAATTACAATTTTTAACTTCATCGAGTACTTGATAATATGTAAAATAC
>JAOZTO010000216.1 GCA_029942265.1 Desulfocapsa sp. | reverse complement strand
ATACATATTCGGCAAAATAATGAGCAGGCCACCAATGAATGAAAAAATACGTTTTGGAGAATAGAAAACATCGCCTAGATTTCCTAGCCTACAAACATACCCTTCGGTACCACCTACAACGAAAACAATTCCGATTAAAAAAGTAAAAAACAGATATATGGTTTCATGGAGTGGTCCTTGGAAAATCAATGCTGGCTGTAGCACAAAGACAAATGGAACGATAAATAAAATTAGACCGATTCTCACAGCCATGAATCCGGTTTTTAACGGCGAAGCTCCCGAGATAGCAGCGGCACCAAAAGCAGCAAGTGCAACAGGAGGGGTTATAGAAGAGAGCATACCATAATAAATCACGAACAAATGGACTGCCAATGGATCAAAGCCCATTTTCACAAGCGGTGGCGCCACGGTCATAGCTAGAATCACATAAACCGCAGAGATTGTCATTCCCATGCCAAGGAAGAAACTGATCACAGCACCCAAAAATAGCAATAATAGTGGATCTCCCATTGCAAGCTTAATGATCTCATGAGAAAAAGCAAATGCAACACCGGTCATCATTAAAGAACCCAGGATAAAACCAACACCAAGAAGGAGTGATATGATATTTGCAATCATTTTCCCAGTATCCTGTATCATCTCCATCCAGCCATTAACGCTCAATCGAGTACTTTTTCGAAGCATCACTGAAATCAAAAGTAAAACGGTGGCATAGTAAGGAGATAGCACAACGACACGAAGATAAACAAGTTGAAAGACAAGAAAACCAAGACTAATTAGAAATGGCCAGCCCTCTTTCAGTGTTTTCCAAAGAGGAGGGATTTCATCTGCTGACAACCCTTTTAAATCAGCTTTAACGGCATACGCATCAACCTGAAGAAGCAGGCTAATATAAAAAAGAAGCGCAGGGATAAAAGCCGCTGTGATTATGACCGAATATGAGACACCCAGAACCTGACACATGATAAATGCAGTGGCACCCATTATCGGCGGCATAAATACTCCACCAGTGGATGCACATGCTTCAATTGCACCGGCGTAAGTGGCACTGTATCCTAATTTTTTCATAGCTGGTATGGTAATAGCACCAGTTGAGGCTACATTTACAATTGGTGCTCCATTTATACTTCCAAAAAATCCGCTGGCAATTACGGCCACCTTTGCAGGACCTCCTCTTGACTTGCCTACAAGCGAAAAAGCAAGGTTTAAGAAAAATTCACCACCACCTGTATATTGAAGTACGCCAGCAAAAACAAGGAAACCAATTACAAGATTTCCCATTACATCCATAACAAGACCAAATACTGCTTCGGTTCCAAAGGCATAGTACTGTATAGCTTCCAATGGTGTGAAACCTGTCCCTTTCAATGCACCGGGAATGTGTTGAGCAACCAAAGGAAAGCACAAAAAACAAACAGCTATGATGAAAAATGATAATCCGCTACTTTTCCTTAATGCCCAAAATACGACAATCATTAAGATAATTGCACCAATAATTGCCCATGTAGGGGCATTATATTCCCAACTCTTGTATTCTATATTGAACGCATTCAGGAAAAAAAATGCTGCTACCCCCATAGTTACCAACGCACCGAAAAGATTTAACCATTTTCTCCATGAGGGTTGATGCCCCCCAGAATCATATAGAAAAACCAATGGTAAAAAACAGCCTATAAGAAGAGAATAGTAGGCTCTTGGCCACATGACCTTGCCAGCAATATTAAAACCAAACAAATGAAATACACTGGCAGCAATACCTATTAATGTCAGAACTACACAGATAATTTTAAAAGTGGGGTGTGTTGTCCAATCAGCTCCAGTCTTTTCCGAAGAGGACTTCGGGGCGCTGACTTTTTTCAGTTTTTGTTCCTGATCCTTCATTTGTTTTCCTCTTCGTTGTGTGGTCCAATCAAAGACTTTGTCTGATATGGAGCCTGTTGTTCAGTAAAATATCTGTATTCAGTTTAATTATCCAAAAATAATTGAACTGAATACAGATCAGAGCTGAATCTTATTGGATCTTATTCAGGTAGCTTTTCCACAGCTTTGTCCATTCTTTGTTATCTATTTCAATACTAATATTTTTGGATTTTGCATCAGCTATAGCTTTTTTCCAAGCTTCTTGCCTTAGGTTTTCAAGTCTTACCTGGTTTTGTTGCCACTGTTCGTGTTTAGGTGTCCAGAGCCCTTTTTCTTTGAAATATTTTATAGTTCCAGTGTGGTAAGGAGTTGGAACATCAAAAATATCCAAGGCGGAATCTAAGGTCCAGAAAGGCAAGTGGCTATGTTTGGCTTTGTATTCTTCGTAACCTTCTGCGTATACTTTGGCGATCGCATAGGCAATAGCATCATCTTGATCAGCATAAACAAAATTGCCTTTAGGAAAGCCACTCATCTCCACTCCCCAAGCTGATTTGGTACCGATATTCTGTGGGACAGTGTATGGGAGAAGTGCTGGGTAGATTGTTTGGAGCCTTTTCCATCCTTCTTTGTCACTTCTTGGTAGAGGCAGATATCGAAGGCCACTTGGAGATTCATCCATCTCATAAGCAACTGGAGTAGCTGTGGATACTAGAGCTGCATCTATTCTACCTTCAGAAAGTTGCGTAAGCGCACCTCCAAAACCGGTTGCAGGAATAACCTTCACATCATCAAGGGTCAGGCCACCAAAAGCCAGATAGGCGCTGATAAAACCTTCACTTCCTGCATAAACACCAACCTTTTTACCTTTAAGATCCTGAATTGTGTTAATATCAGATTTTCCCCTAACTCCTAAGGCCAGAAATGTAGGGCCTCCCTTCCAGGCCATTCTTATTTTTTGAGGCCCCCATTGTGGTGTAGCATATTCTTCAACACCAAATGCTGCTCGATATGAAGAAGCGAGGTGTACATTCCAAAAATCTGCCTTGCCCTTTTTCATGGCCATACATTGAGATGCTAGGAGATCTGATGGGACAGCCCTTAATTTCACACCGATAATTTTCTCAAACTCAGGTGCAACTGCCATCATCATTATGGTTGTTCCTGATAACATTGTCGCTGTTGAAGCACGTATTTGTGATGGATATTTCATCTCTTCCGCAACCGCAGTATTTACAAAACCTACCATTAAAAATAATAATAAAACCAGTATTCCACGTTTCATGCATAACCTCCTGTTCATTTTGATTTTTCTTGTACTGTACTTGAATATTCCCCATGGAATATTCGTTAAGCTACATAGACACCACCATTGATATCTAGAGTCGCTCCGGTAATGAAACCATCATATTCACTGGCTAAAAAAACAACTGCACGAGCTGTATCTTCACATGTGCCTGCTTTTTTTAATGGGATGTTCTTAATTGCATTTTCTTTTGTTTCTTTAGCTGTATGAATTGAGTGCAGATTTGAACCTAATATTAATCCGGGAGCTACAGCATTAACCCGTATCCCATAAGGAGCCAATTCTGCAGAAAGTCCACGAGTTAGTGTTAGAATTGCTCCTTTTGTTGTAGAATACGCAAGGGCACCGGCACGCTCTCCCCAGCCTTTTCGACCAGCTTCTGATGAAAGATTTACAATGCTTGTCCCGCCTCGGTCTTTCATAAGCGGCAATGTTTCCTTTATAACCATTATCATCGAATCAAGGTTGACGGCTGTTACTGCTCTGAAAAAATCAATACTCATATCTTCGAGTAATTTTCTACCAACAAGATCTCCTGCATTGTTGACAAGAATGTCGAGACTACCGAACGATTTAGCTACTTTTGTAATAAGATCTTTCACCTCCTTCTCAGATGTGAGATCAGCGCCAGATACATAGGCTACACCTCCGTTTTCTTTAATGGCTTTTGCCAATTGCTCTGCTGGTTCGCTACTGGAATGGTAGTGGATAAATACTTCAGCACCCTGTGAAGCCAATTCCTCCACAATAGCTTTTCCAATGCCTGATGCTCCACCGGTGACAAGAGCTTTTTTCCCCTGCAATGAATTCATATTTTTTCATTTCTCCTTGTTGGGTTGTGGTTAAACTTTTTTGTCAATTATTATCATCTGTTGAATAGTATGCCGTTTCGTTTTCTGGTCGAATATCAGTGAGTGAACCACTAAAATGTCTGAGACGATGGGGCTGATATGGGTGGTTGGCAATTTCGTCTTCATTGATATCAACGCCTAGACCAGGGACATTTGGTATGCTCATGTGTCCGTTTTCAATTCTCAATGATTCCTGAGCAATAAGCTTCCTAGTCGGAACATCTGATGCCATTGTCTCAAGCAAATAAAAATTAGGACAGCAGGCAGCTAATTGTAGCGTGGCTGCGTTGGCTATAGGGCCTGACGGGTTATGGGGACAAATAGGAATGTGGTATGCTTCTGCCATTGCCGCAATTTTACGCAACTCACCAAAACCAACATGTGTAACATCAGGTTGAGCATAATCAACACAGCCCATATTGAATAAAGTCTTGAACTGGTAACGATTACAGATACGCTCACCTGCTGCAACAGATACATCAATACGCTTTTGCACTTCTACCAATCCTTCAAAATTATTAGGAGGAATTGGTTCTTCAAACCAGAGGATATTATATTTTTCCAGCTCTTTACCGATCCGAATTGCTGTCGGGACATCGAATCGCCCATGTCCTTCTATAAGAAGCAATGTATCAGGAACAGCATCTCTTACGGCAGCAACACAATCCATTGTGAGACTAAATTCTTTTTGTCCGAAAAATTGCCATGCCGTACCAAACGGATCCCATTTCAGTGCAGTAAAACCAAGCTTTGAAGCTTCTTTTGCTTTAGCCGCAAATTGTTCAGGAGTTTTAGCTGATGCAAACCAGCCGTTGGCGTAACAGGGAACACTATCCCGAACCTTTCCACCGAGAAGTTGATAGACCGGTACACCAAGATCTTTACCTTTGATATCCCATAGAGCCATTTCGATAGCAGCCATAGCACTTGTAATTACAGCACCTCCCTGCCAGTAACTGTCACGGAAGGTATGATGCCAGAATGCTTCAATGGCATGAGGATCATTACCGATAATGTTCGCTCCTATCTGTTCGATGGCTTTAGCCACAGC
>JAOZTO010000215.1 GCA_029942265.1 Desulfocapsa sp. | reverse complement strand
CACCGTGATGCTGTGGAGCTAGTTTTTCAAAGACAGGCAGATGGAAAACGAATTGCCATGGGACATGGTCTGCGAGCCATAGCCAGACGATATGAAGATGAACCAAATTCCGTCACCATTTTTATGGACGGAGACTCTTATCTTGAACCGCATACTCTAAAACGGCTTTTGCCATTTTTTGCAGCATTCCCTCAGCTTGGTGCTGTTACCACCAATGAAGCTGCCTATATAAATACAAAAAATTACTGGTATAAAGACTGGTTTAACCTGAAATTTGGTCAACGCCATATTCTTTTTTCTTCACATTCTCTTTCTTGGAAAGTTCTCACCCTCACTGGTCGATTTTCCTGTTTTCGAACATCCATTGTGGTACAAGAAGATTTTATTCAACAGATAGAGAATGACTGCATTACCCATTGGATGCACGGTAAATTCCGTTTTCTTATGGGAGACGACAAGTCAAGTTGGTTTTACCTGTTGAAGAAGCGGTGGAAGATGATTTATCTTCCTGATATTACCTGCTATTCACTTGAAAGCCGTGACGCCTCATTTTTGTCTCTCTCAGTATCATTACCCTATCGTTGGTATGGAAATACTTTGAGAAATAATGGGCGGGCACTGGCATTGGGATGGCGGCGTACAGGACTTTTTATCTGGATAGCTATCCTTGATCAACGTCTGTCCATGTGGACAGCACTGGTGGGAATAAGTGGGGCATTGATTTTGGCTGCTACTGATTCTGTTGTTTACCTGCCATTTTTTTTGGGCTGGATTCTCTCTGTACGAATCATACAGATGACAGTTATCGCACTTCGTGGTCATCCTGTATCGTTGTTGACTATTCCACTTATGTTGTATAATCAGTGGATTGGGGCATTTATAAAAATCAGGGCTTTTTTCTATCTTTCCGATCAAAAATGGTCAAAAGGAACACAGAGTCAGGGGAGTGATATCAACACCAGACCTGTAAAACATCCTCTTGCCCCCTACTTTCCTTTGCCGATGATGCTTTTTTCCTATGCCGTTTTTATTTTTATTATGGTTTGCAGTCAGGGAGTACTGATTTTTCCAAATCTCAGTTATCTTATGGCATCTCCCAATAGGATTGTGATTACTGCCACAGATCATGGTGTCTTGCCAGATGATGGAAAAGATGACGGTAAGGCTCTGCAAAAACTGATTGATTCCCTGCAGCCGGGACGATACATTATTCAGTTGCCACAAGGTATTCTTGATGTGTACTCCCCTGTGAAAATCACCATCGATGACCTGATTATTCAGGGAACAGCTACAACGAAAATCATCAGTCATCTCCACACCAAAGATACTGCGCTTATTGCCATCGAAGGAGAGCTTGCTAAAAAGAAAATCAAGCTCATTCATGATCTTCCTCCGGAGGCGACAACTATCCAAATAACTGACACCAGTCCTTACCAGGCAGGTGATCTCCTGCTACTAAAGACCCCCAATGATGATCTGTTTTTTGATGCTTTGGGTAGCAAAAAATGGCGGAGAAAATATCCGTATCTGAGATATTCCATTGTCCGTATTCAAGATGTTACAGGAGAGCATATTATTCTTGAGGCTCCAACTGGTATTCTTTTTCCCCGCGAAACAACCACGCTACAAATCATTCATGCCGTGAAAAATGTTGTCCTACAGGAGTTTACTATCGAGCAGGTTTTGGGCAAAGAAGACAAGATGGAAGATGTTCATTTCTTGTATGAAAATGTGTATTCCGATCGAATGGTAGATGCAGTGGCGTTAACATGGGCAGAAGAGTGTACTTTAAACAAACTCTCCATCATTAATGCCGGAAAACATCCTGTTGATATGAATAATGTGTACGACATTACCCTAAATAATCTAACTATTAACGGTGCCTGGAATAAAGGAAAGGGGGGTAATGGCTATGTTCGTTTTGCTCGTACATTCCACTCCACGCTAAAAAACAGTAGTGTGAAAGGGATTCGGCATATCGCCCTACAGTGGAGTTCTGCCTATAATCTGATTGATACGGTTCAGACAGAAGTGGATATTAATTTCCATGGTGGCTACAGCCATGATAATCGTGTGCAAAATATCACATTCAACATCCCTAAAGGACATCACTGGCCAAAAGTGTACCGGACTGGTGATGATGCAACATGGGCACCACCGGATGGCGCGAATAATGTTATTATACAATAATTTTGAAGGAGTTTGGGCAAAAGGACATTCTCGGACAAGATCCTGGACATGAACAACAGACAGCAAGGGATCAACGAGCTGTTATCCGATAATCATCAAAATAAACAACGCTGTCTGCCTTTGTCCATAATCCAACTTTTCCCGACACAGCATCTGGTAAACTATGAGCAAGATATTGTTTACCATTCACATATCCTTTAATCTGATTGCCGTTTACCGTAAGCTTTAATGTGTGCCATTGATGGCTTGGTGTTTTTACGTTACGCACCCAGCTAACAGAGCTTCTTTGTCCATGCTTGTAACGCCAGAGCACGAGATTATGTTCCAGAGGATTTGCACGGATTGCGTAATAATCTCCATTGGCCTTTAAATCAAAGAGAATACCTGCTCCCTGATCTATTCTTCCGCCAACTCCCTTAAAACGTACTTCTATTTCCCCGTTCTCAAAGTTTTCCACATTTCCGGCTACTGCAAAGGGAAAGTAGGCATAGGCGGTAACATTATCAAGAAATTCAGCGTATCGGTCGCCATACAGGGCTTTAGCTTTATCAGCAAGGCCGGTTGATGCTATTCCCCGTTTCCACTTTCGGCCATCTACTACCAGGACAGTGTTGTTGTCATCATTACCGATTATCCAGTTTCCCACTGCGGCAGTAAATGTTTGTGGGGGGGCTCCAACTGTTTCTCCGGAAAAATCAAAGAGTATCTGACCGTTACTGCTTTTTGGAGAGGGGCGAGTAATTGTATCGCCTGCATTTGCAACAGAAACTAAATTAATTTTTTCTGTTTGTGAAACAGTCAGGTATTCTAGTTGTGCAGGAGCTGTTTCTGGTGAAAAACGTGTCTTATACACATACAAACCGGTTACAAACAGCATCAAAACAGCACAGCTGATAAATATTTTTTTAGATTTATTCATACTATTGGCTCCAGTTTTTTTTAAATTCGTCCTTTGCGACCATAGATTCCTGCACATATAAAACACAATGGCAGAATGATATAAAACCACCATTTTGCTTTTGTTGCAACTGCCATTAAAGGGTAGCCTCGATATATCGGCATGGAGTCCTGCTTTACCTGAACCCCTGCCAGTGTGTAGATAATTGGTAATATTTCCTTCTGACTGTTTGAATAACTCTGCTTCTGTTGTCCATTATACTCATAGAGTATGAGGCCATATTTGTCGTTTTCACTAGCATCAAACAAACCAGCCTGCTCAGATTGTATGTATTCCACCTTGAGTTTTGGCACGCTTCGGCGCAGTTTTGCAAGTATATCCTGCTCCATATCCAGGAGGCGACTGTCTTGTGCATCGAGATAAACTGTGATCAGTAATGGCTTTTGCAGGCTTGCTAAGGCACGAGTATCAGCAGGATTAAACGAGTGCCGCCTGTTTTCAGTCACATCCATATATTGTGGTATGAGTATGGATGTGTAAACAGCAATCGCCACTAGAACAAGAGTAGCAAGTGATGCCCGTATTCTATAAGATATCTGCTGGCCCGGATGAAGCCAGATTATAGTTAGCAGGAAAAACAATAATGCAATTGCCAAAAAAGAGATCAGACTATTTAGTGTAAATAGGCCAATCTCAAATTGCTGCAACATGACAGTTAAAGAAAAATCACCAATCATGCCCAACACGCCGCCTTGACCGGTTGCTGCAAAATCAAGCACCCATGATCCAAGTGTAACTGCCAAACAAAACATTGCAGCTGTTGGCAGAGAATCAGTGATTGTGGCAGCAAACATAGCAATTGTGATAATTGTTAATGAGTAGAGGCCATGTCCACCAATTAGGAGCGCTATTTCAGGAAGGTATATATGCCCACCTAAACTCTTCCACACTATAAGAGCTGAGATGGCTGGTATCAGGCTGAATAGCCAGACAATCCCCATGGCCATGATTTTCATTCCACATAACATGAAAACTGACACTGGCAGTTGTAACAGAAGTTTAAGGGCACCACTCTGTTTATCGAGTCCAACCAGTCGAATGGCAACAAAAGGCAGCAACAGGGTCTGACTTAAATAGTAGGCTCCAAAAGTGGGTACGAATATCCCGTCCAACGGATTCATGCCACTTGCCATTTCAGGAAAAGACAAGGCTGTCTGACTGGCTTTACTGAATAAATCAAGCGCCTGAAAAAAACTGTAACCAACCAGCAGTGACACAATAATAAGCATCACCCAAAGAGATGGCGCCACCAGCAAACTGCGGATTTCCAGAATAAGAACCAGTCGTGCAGGAAGACAGCGTGAAGAGTTTTCAGGTGATGGCAAGAAATACCTCCTCAAGTGTTGCTGTGGTGCTGAGTTCTGTCTTTCTTCGCAGTTCATCAAGGGTGCCGATTGCCAGCAATTGTCCCTGATCGAGCAATAGAAAACGGTCACAGATTTTCTCTGCTTCACTTAACTGATGAATGGAAAGGATCATCGTGCGATGTGTTTTGTAGTCACGCAGTAGATCCATAACCGCCAGAGATTGCCGCAGATCGAATCCATCAAACGGTTCATCAAGCATGAGTAATGGTTGCCTGCTTAACAGAGCAAGAGCAAGGAGCACCCTACGTCTATATCCCTTTGAAAGAGCATGGAGCGGTTTAGTCAGCATGGAAACAAGTTCCAGTCTGTTTATCAGCTGTTCAAGATCCTCCTTGCTGACATTATGGATTTGCTGGAAAAATGAAAGGGTATTTATGACCTGTTGTTCGGCAAATGGAAGGATATTATCCGGCTGATACCAGAGAACCTGTTTTCGTGCTTTAAGGCAAAGGTGTTTCCCCTGCCATTCTATCCTGCCTGAATCCATGGGGAGTAACCCGGTAATACATTCAAGCAATGTTGTTTTTCCCGATCCGTTGGGACCGATAAGCCCAAG
>JAOZTO010000214.1 GCA_029942265.1 Desulfocapsa sp. | reverse complement strand
GGCGGTGGCAATGGTGGCGGAAATGGACCAGGAGATGGCACTGGTAACGGTGGAAACGGACCTGGAGATGGTACCAATGGCAACGGAAACGGTACTGGCGTATGCGTGAACGTCTAATAATATATTATTAGAGTTCGTTCAATCCGTAGGAGAACAGGTAATATAACTCTTGTTCTCCTTTATTGCCTCGACAATCATGTTTTTTATCAGTCGTAATTTTATAGTCGGAAATCCAGCACAACCGGGCAATGATCAGAACCATGAATATGCTGGCAAATATCAGCATCTACAATCTTATCCCGGCTGTTCCTGTCAACACAATGGTAATCGATGCGCCAACCTATATTACGATCTCGCGCCCGGCTCCTGTAACTCCACCATGAATATTGATCAGGCTCCTTATTCTTCATTCGAAAGCTATCAATCCAGCCGGCGTCAGTAAAACTGTCCATCCAGGCACATTCCTCAGGAGTAAATCCTGCATTCTTTCTATTCTGACGTGGATTGGCAAGATCGATTTCTTTGTGAGCCACATTAAAATCACCGCAGACAACTACTGATTTCTTCTGTGCCAGATCTTCTGCAAAAGTCTGTAATAGAACGTTAAAGTCGTGTTTGAAATCCAATCTGCTTAAGTCATTCTTGGAATTTGGAAAATAGCAATTAATAAAATAATACGTAGGGAATTCAAGAGTAAGCACACGTCCCTCATCATCAAAACGGGAATCACCAATTCCTCTGATAACATTTTCAGCTTTCTGCCTGCTGTAGGTCGCAACTCCCGAATAACCTTTTCGTATCGCACTGTTAAAGTAACCATGGTAGCCTGCTAGATTCTGCAATTCTTCTGGTAATTGCTCTTTCATTGCTTTGATTTCCTGCAAGCCCAACACATCAGGAGCCATTGCTTTTAAACTCTCTATAAATCCCTTTTTGAATGCAGCACGCAAGCCATTAACATTCCATGAGACAAGACTGTGTGTATCAACACTCCTTTGTTTTGATTGATGTTTTCTCGGCTTCGCACCAATACGTGGGCAGAAATCCGTAAGCACACACTTATCACAATGCGGCCCAATCGGCCGACACATTCCCTGGCCAAAGGCAACCAGCAGAGAATTAACCGGAATCCAGTATTTTTCCGGAAGTTTTTTACGAAGCGCCATCTCTGTTTGTTCTGGTGTTTTAGTGCAAACATAGCCCCAGATATTCATAATCCGGTGTACATGAGTATCCACACAAATAGCTGGAATACCAAATGCCTGCGCCAAAACCAGATTAGCAGTTTTTCTTCCCACCCCAGGAAGAGTCAACAAGCCTTCCATGGTAGATGGTACCTTGGAATCAAAATCAGCGGCCATCTTTTGCGGCAAGGCGGCAATATATTTGGCTTTATTCTTGTAGAACCCAACGGGATAGATAAGTTTCCTAAGTGCTTCTTCACCCAGTTCAGCAAGAGCCTCAACAGTTCCAGCCTGTTCAAATAAACGCTGGGACGCTTTTGCAGTCACTTCATCCCTAGTCCTGGCAGAAAGAATTGTTGCCACCAGTACCTTAAAAGGATTTTTTGTCTGGACTGCAATTAAGTCCACCACAGGAACCTGATAATCTTTCACCTCTACTGCTAAAATCTTCAGGAATTTTTCTATTTCAACACTCATAACTGCCCCTTACATTAACCCAAGACCCTGCTGATCAGCGCATTCAAATCTTCCAGCTGAAAAGGTTTGGCAATTGCTTCTTTGAAGCCATATTTTTGACAATCAGCCAGAACAGGATCAGTGGAATACCCACTTGCCACCACCACCTTGGCTGTAGGATCTATGGTTAATACTTCCTGCACCGCTTCTTTACCACCCATTCCACCTGGAATAGTCAAATCCATTATAACGAGATCGATGATACGATTAGAATTGTAATACTCTCCATACAACTCAATTGCGTCACGACCGTTTGCGGCCAATAAGACCTTATGCCCAAACTGTTCAAGGAGATATTTAATGGTAGTTTGCACCATTTCATCATCATCCATAACCAAAATAGTGGCACTACGTTCTATGGAAACACTACCTTGTAAGGCCACATCATACTCTTTCTCAATATCTATGGCAGCTGGAAGATAAAATGTAAATACTGTTCCTGTATTTGGATTTGATTCCACCGAAATATGGCCACCATGTTTAGCAATAATAGAATGGCTAATTGCAAGACCAAGACCGCTTCCCTTCTGTTTTGTTGAGTAATAGGGGTCAAATATTTTTTCAATAATCTCATTGGGAATTCCACTCCCTGAATCAGCAATCCTCACTTTGATATATTTACCTACAGGCAACTGTATCATCTCTTTTTCTGTGATTGAGATATTTTCACAACGTACATTTATATTTCCACCATCCGGCATGGCCTGATTAGCATTAATAATAATATTTTGGATCACCTGACTTATCTGACCAGTATCAACAGTAACCGTCCATAAATCATCAGGAATATCATAATTACACAGCACTGAACTGCCATGAAGTACAAAGCCTGCCGACTCTGTAATCATTTCTTTAATCGAAGCTGTTCGTTTAACCGGTTCGCCTCCCTTGGCGAAGGTAAGGAGTTGTTGCGTTAGATCTTTTGCTCGGATTGAAGCCTTTTTAGCGTCCTGCAAAAGTGGCAATGCCTCACTCTCAGGGCCGACATATACGGCAGCCATTTGAATGTTACCCAAAATGGCTGCAAGAATATTATTAAAATCATGGGCTATACCACCGGCAAGCACACCAACAGATTCCAGCTTCTCGATCTTGAGCAATTCGTTCTTTGTTTTTCTCTCTTCAGTCACATCTCTATAGACAAGCACGGCTCCTATCACCTCACTTTTTTTATCAAATATTGGTGCCGCACTGTCTTCAATAATATAATGAGTTCCGTTTTTAGAAATAAGCGTGCTTTCTTGTGGAAGATCCACTGTGCAACCACGTTCAAGCACCTCTTTCACCGGATTTTCACACGTTTCTCCAGTATGTTCATTTACAATATGAAATATTTCATAAATAGGCTTACCGACAGCTTCCTGCTGAGTCACCCCTGTCAATTCTTCAGATATTTTGTTGATTAGGATAACATTACCGTCAAGATCTGTTGTGATAACACCATCTCCTATAGATCTAAGCGTTACAACAAGTCTTTCCTTTTCCATAGTCGCCTGGTTTTCTGCCTGTTCCAGTTTACGTATGGTCTTATTCAACACATATTGCCTGTATATAAAAAACATCACAATCAAGGCTGCTGCAGCAATAATCTGTACGAGGAGTAAATAATCGGGAACAGGTTCACGAACCAATGAGTTCACCCATCTAAGGTAAATCTCTCTTGATTGTTCCTTTGTCAGGTTTTCCAGAGCTTTGTTCAGCACAGATAAAAGTACTGGTTCATCATCTCTTACCGCGATGGACAGATCGTAGCTATCGCCAGCATATCCAGCCACGTGCACATTATTTATAACAAATTTTGAGAGCACATGGGACGCAATCGGCAATGTTGCTATCGTAAAATATGCATTGCCATCACTTACCTGTTGAAACGATTCTTTGACACTTTGTGTTACGATAAGATCCATATCAGGATATTCATCTTGCAACTTTGTAATAAGGCCAGAACCCTCATGCCGAGTCCAGGGATTCGTCATTATTTCATTAAGTCCTGACACTACTGGCTTATCTGTCCTCGTAAATATTGCCAAAGGCAAATGTAAATACGGTTCTGTAAAATTAGCGTACTCTTCCCTTGGCGCTGTTCTAATTGCACTGGGGAGGATATCACACTTTTTGTCCCGCAAAAACTGCTGCGATTCTGTCCAGCTTGAGGTTGGTACATTTTTAAATGTAATATTTAATTTTTGTTCAAGCAGCCTTAGGGTATCAATGCTGATCCCCTGCATGCTATTCATATCTCCATCTTTGGCAAATTCAATTGGCTCCCATTTAGGATTGTTGCACATTTTCACAACTTTCTTTTCTTTTAAATATGCCTCTTCTTCTTTAGTCAGAAATGCAGGTTGCACATTATTTTCAAGAGGTGTATCAGGGGATCTGTACAAAAAACCATCCAGCAAGTCTTTGCCTGAATCTGGAGCCAGTCCAAGCTCAATAAATACATCAACAATTGTCTGCCAGCGACCGGGATTGCTGTATCCGATTTCCAAAATATCCGGCATGATCAGTTTTCGAACTTCTTCAGCTTCAAATTGTAGATGTTCCCTGGATTTCTTTACACCATACTGGGTCAGCAAGAGATCAGTGATCTCTTCAGGGTGATCCAGCGCATACTGCCAGCCGCGAATAGATGCATCCCGGAAGGCTTCTACCTGCTGTGGATGATTCTTTATTTCCTGTTCTGTGGTGAAAAGAACATCACCGTAAAAATAAATTCCGTATTCATGAGGAGATATCGCCGTATAGGGAATGTTACGTTCTTTTAGATAGAATGGCTCATTGGTGCTGTAGGCATTAAAGACGTCCGTTTTCCCATCAATCAGGTCATCAAGGTTATGACTGGATAGTTGTCTCGTATAGTCCTCTTCAAAAACACCTTCACGTTGCAAAACTACCTGATACTCTGCTGAACTTACTCCGCTCTTCAGCATAACTCGACGTCCGGCTATATCTTTAATGGTGTCGATCCCAGATTCTTTTAAATTCAGTAATATTGATGCCGAATGTTGAAAAATGGATGCCAGAAGTACCACAGGTTCTCCCTGCATCCATTCAATGATCACATCAGAACGACCCACCCCATATTCTGCACTCCCATCAATAACAGCATCATTTGATGTCAAATCCGGCTTGCCTTCCTTTAAGATCACATGCAACCCCGCATCTTTATAATACCCCTGTTCGATTGCTGCATAATAGCCTGCAAATTGAAACTGGTGATACCAGGGGAGCTGGAGCGTGACTGATCGTTCCGATGCATTTGCCGATGCAAGCGGAAAAAATATTATACTACAAAGAAGAATAAGGATGGTACGCATAGTTTATTTCATCCAGTTTATAAGAATAAGTGGTAAATCATTTTAAAAAGCTATGAAGTAGTCTATCATTATTAAACAAAAAATTCCAAACAACTTGTAAATATTCGGCTAGCACCCCAT
>JAOZTO010000213.1 GCA_029942265.1 Desulfocapsa sp. | reverse complement strand
TGATCCGGCTTGTGAACTATATTTGTTCATATGTGAACAAGCCGGATCGAACGAAGATGGGGTGCTAGCCGAATATTTATGATGGCGTTGTAGATAGGCGTAGAATACGAAAACTCTCCATCTGCTTTGTTGCTGGAGTTTTTTACTTAGCCATCACATTTTTAAATATTATCCCATAGCTTTCTATGGCAAATCAGGAATACAATCAATGCGTTATATAGACTCTGAATTAAACTATTGTCCTCAATGTGATGAAGAATATCGATCAGACTTTGCAACCTGTGCATCATGCAATATTACCCTGATATCAGGTACTGACAGACTTGCATTAGAAGAGAATCAAAAAAAGAAGTTATCCGAAAGATCTATGGATATTTCGCCAGATGACGAACTAGCCAATATCAGAAAAGGTCCATTAGGTGAAATGAAACAGCTGCAGGCAGTTTTAGGGGCGCAAAGTATTCCCTCTCTTGTGGCAGGTGAAAAAAGTAATTGCGGTAGCGGCTGTGGAACAGAGATGTTTCTTCAAATTAAAACAGCTGACGGGGAAGCTGCCGTAGAAGTGTTGGCACAAGAATTTAAACGTACCACATCGCTGGAATCCCATGATTTGAGTAAAATTAATTCTGTTTTTGATACTGGTGCGTCAAAGACTAATTGTCCGGCCTGTGGATGCAAATTTTCTACAAATTCAAAAACCTGTCCAGATTGTGGCTTGTGTTTTTAGAGCTCATCTGAAAAAAACCTATCCCCCTCCTTGTCCCCAACGCCTTCGCTTAGTCACAGTGATCGCTTTCTTAGTATAAGACAGGGCGTCATATCCAAGTATCTGCTCGATGGCTTCGTTGAATTCTCTACATGGACGGATGGTGAGGTCTTTTAATATCTCAATATCTACTTCACCTTTTCCTTTGTAGTGGATGGTTAAAAGAAGAGGGCAATTCCCATGATACTGGTAGAGTACCTGCTTTAGAGATTCCAGGCGTTTTCTACTCACTTTTTCGCTATCAAGCATGATTCGTACAGACGCTGTGTGCGCCTCTCTTGCAGCAGGAAGTAGTTCAAGTGACTCTGCTATTATTTTTGGACCACGCTCATCATTTTGAACTGTACCCTGAACGATTATGGTTTCAGTAGAGGTGAGCAGTGAATAGCAATCGGCGTATGTACTTGGGAAAACTATCACCTCAACAGCGCTTACAAGATCCTCAATTGTAATAAAAGCCATGGGATCACCTTTCTTGCTTTTCAACTGCTTGCAGCTGCGGATTAATCCGCCAATACGCACCGGTTGTTCTTCTCCGTAATCGGAAAGCCCAGAAATATCTGTGTCGGTTATCGTTTTGATTTCATGGATATCTTCATCCAGTGGATGTCCTGTTATATAGAACCCGACTGTTTCTTTTTCCTGTGTAAGTCGCAAGCGTTCGTCCCATTCTGGGATATCTGGGAGTGTGATAAAACTCTTGTCTGTCGTATCGGTTACAGGAGAGACTGCAAAGAGAGAAAGTTGACCACTCTGTTTGTCACGCTGTACAGCTTTGGCCTTATCCATGGCTAGGTCAACAATAGCCATAAGTTGGGATCGCTTGCATCCAACTGAGTCAAATGATCCTGATTTTATAAGGCTTTCAATGACTCTTGAATTTACCTTTCTCGAATCAACACGATTACAGAAGTCTTCAAGGGAGGTGTATTTCCCATTTTTATTCCGCTCTTCAGTGATGGATTGAAGTGCTGATTTTCCAACATTTTTCACTGCTGCTAATCCAAATCGTATTTTGTCATTTGTTACAGAAAAATCGACAAGTGATTCATTGATATCAGGAGGAAGTACTTCAAGTGAATGTTCTCTGCATTCGTTGATGTAGAGCACCACCTTATCGGTGTTGTTCATATCGCAGGAGAGCAGTGCGGCCATAAACTGTGCCGGGTAATGAGCTTTGAGGTATGCAGTTTGATATGAGATCAGGGCATAGGCTGCTGAATGGGATTTGTTGAATCCATATCCTGCAAATTTTGCCATAAGATCAAAGACAAATTCGGCCTTCTTTTCATCTATATCATTTTTTATGGCACCCTTCATGAACTTGATTTTTTCTTCGTCCATGACTTCTACAATTTTCTTTCCCATGGCACGACGAAGAATGTCGGCATCACCCAAAGTATAGTTAGCAAGAATATTGGCGATTTTCATCACCTGTTCCTGGTAGACTATAACACCGTATGTTTCTTCAAGAACGGGTTTAAGCTGGGGTAACGGGTAGTTTGCGGTAGCTCGGCCATGTTTGGTCTCAACGAAGTCATCAACCATTCCAGAATCAAGCGGCCCTGGACGATAGAGTGCTACAAGGGCAATAAGGTCACTAAATTGTTCTGGCGCCATTTTTACAAGCAGTTCACGCATACCTGAACTTTCAAGCTGAAAAACACCAAGAGCATCGCCTGAGCATAATAACTCAAAGGTTTTGATGTCATCCATGGGAAGTGCATCAATGTCAAGGTCAGTGCCAATGTCTGCTTTGATATGTTTTAACGCATTATCAATTACAGTAAGTGTTTTAAGGCCAAGGAAATCAAATTTGATAAGCCCGGTCAACTCAGTATACTTCATGGGATACTGAGTTAGTGTTTCACCTTCTTTTCCCTTACATGTCGGGAGGTATTCAACCATTGGCTTTGGCGAAACAACCACGCCAGCAGCATGGGTGGATGTGTGGCGTGCAAGTCCTTCAAGGGTTTGTGCCACCTTAATCAATTCCGCGATTTTCGGGTCTCTGTTGGCCGCATCAGCAATACGTGGTTCTTCATCAATGGCTTTGTCGATGGTCATTTTGAGTGCATCGGGTACAAGCTTAGCGATTCTATCCACTTCTGTATATGGAATATCAAGTGCCCGTCCAACATCTCTAATAACGCCTTTGGCCTTCATGGAACCAAAGGTTATGATCTGTGCAACATATGGTGCGCCGCCATATTTCTGACGGACATAGTCGATTACTTCACCCCGTCGATCCTGACAGAAATCTATGTCAAAGTCAGGCATGCTGACTCGTTCAGGATTCAGGAAACGTTCAAAAATCAGGCCGTAAGGAATAGGATCAATGTTGGTTATACGCATGGCGTAAGCTGCAAGACTGCCGGCACCAGAGCCACGTCCAGGGCCTACCGGAATATCGTGATCAATGGCCCAGTTAATAAAATCAGCAACGATGAGAAAATATCCTGGAAACCCCATGGAGTTGATAATACCAATTTCAAATTCAAGACGATTGTTGTATTGCTCTTCAATTTCTTTAGTGAATGTGCCTGCTGTTCGCATAGCGGTAAATCGTTCATTGAGGCCTTCTCGACAGGCTTCGATAAACATGTTTTCAAGTGTCTGACCTTCGGGTACCGGGAAATCGGGGAAATGGTAGTCGCCAAGATCGATCTGGAGATTGCACCGATCAGCTATTTCACAGGAATTAGCGACAGCGTCTGGGAAGGCTTTAAAGCTATTGTACATCTCCTGTGGAGTTTTTACGTAAAAGGTATCAGAAGAAAAACTGAAATGTTTCGGGTCGTTAATGGTTTTTCCGGTCTGGATACAGAGAAGTATTTCGTGGGCATGGGCATCTTCCTGGTTCAGGTAATGGCAATCGTTGGTGGCAACGAGTTTAATATTTAGATCTTTAGCAATCCGTACAAGCCCATCATTGGCAGTTTTTTGTTCAGGAATACCATTCATTTGGATTTCAAGATAAAATCTGTCACCAAAAATATCTTGAAAAGCCTTGGCTTTAGCCGTTGCTGCTTTGATTCCTTTATGAACAATAAACCATGGTATTTCCCCATGAAGACAGGCGCTGAGGCAAATCAACCCTTCATTATGGGACTCCAGAACTTCCATGTCTATTCGTGGACGTGAGTAAAATCCTTCAAACTGTGCAATGCCAGCAAGTTTCATCAGGTTTTGATAGCCTTTGTAATTCATGGCGAGCAGAACAATGTGAAATGCTTTGGTCGGGGCGCTAGCGTCCCTATCGGTGCGCTTACCAGGAGAGATATAGAACTCGCAGCCAACGATCGGTTTGATGCCGTACTCTTTTGCTTTTAGATAAAATTCAAGTGCGCCATACATGGCACCATGGTCGGTTATGGCCACAGAATCCATTCCATACTCCTTGCACTTTTTTAGGAGATCTGGAATACGAATTGCCCCGTCAAGAAGGCTGTATTGAGAATGCAGATGAAGGTGAGTGAATCCAGCAGTCATATTAATTTTTCAATCCTTTGGTGCCTTCCTGAAGAGTATTGTCGAAAATTGCACCGTCCATATTAGCGTTGGTGAAATCTGCTTGTATTAGATTTGAGCCTGTAAGATCAGCTCCTTTCAGAATCGCATTTTTAAGATTTGCACCAGGAAGATTGGCGGAGAGTAGGGTTGCACCGCTAAGGTCTGCACCCTCAAGGTTAGCACGCCGTAAATTGGCACGGCTTAAATCAGCACCTTTGAGATTGGCACCTTTTAAATTTGCACCAACAAGATGAGCTTGTCGAAGATCTGCATCTTCAAAATTACAGTTTGGACAATTTTGAGCCATACTTTTTACTGTATGCCTGACTTCTTCTTTGGATGTGCTGGATGTAATAGCAGGTGTTGTAGTGGCAACAGAACGTTCAGTTTGTACGGGGACTGGTGTTGTTATTGACGGGCTTTTGCTCATTTGTTTACGAACATAAGTCGGTTTTTTATCTTTCTTGGTTTTCACAGGAATATTTTCTGAATTTCCAGGTGATGCAGTGGCAGTATAAGCAAGAGCCCCGTTATCAGTGAACAGAAGATACTGATTGTTTTCAGCATCATTGTAAGTGGAGTAGCAGTTTAAATCACCGTAGTACCAGATATTGAATTTAATACAAATCTCTCCATCATCCTTAATGTCCCAAATTCCGTAGTCATAGTTTTTGTTGAATATTGAACTGGCAGATAAGGAACCATCTGGACTGAAATACAGAAAGGCATCAAAATCAGAAGAAATCAGGCGTAGTGTATTTTCTGAACTCAGGTCAAAAACCTCCTGAGCTGTAAGAACTGTTGCTCCCTGTTGTTCTGCGTTATTGATGGTTGAGGGTGCGCAACCTGATATAAGTATAAAAAGAAGAGATGATGCCAAGTGTAATTTATTATACAAAA
>JAOZTO010000212.1 GCA_029942265.1 Desulfocapsa sp. | reverse complement strand
GAACAACTGACGAGGGTATCTGTTCTAACGGCGACGGTACGTTCTGCGTTCCCACGTGAAGACTCCCTTAATCCATGCGTATACAATTGCGAGTGATAAGATTCCAACAAAAATAACAACTTCGATGAAATCCCTGTAAGTAATTCCCATATCCAGCAGTTCCTGACTATTATAGGCAAGAGCAACAGGAAAAAGAAAAAGGACGTCCACATCAAACGCAAGAAAGATTAATGCGTATAGAAAGAAAACCGAGCCGTATCGAACCCAAGAATCGCCAATGGGTTCCATTCCACATTCGACGGCCTGACTGTTTTTACGTTCGAACTGCCTTGTTCCTCGTGGCATCAACAGGTAAACAATAGCAATGGGCCCTAGCGCAAAGGCTAGTCCGCCAAGGGTGAATGCCGTGATCCATAGGATATTGTCACGGTAGAGAAAATCAGAAAATTGAAGCTCCATCTACAGGCTCCTTAAAAGTTAAGTGAGTCGGGGTGTTATCTGATATATGCACGTTAATTAATGGAAAACAAAGTTGCTGTCAACTGAAAAGGTGAATGACTATTCAGTTATAGATGGTAGGTGAAACCGAAAAAACACAATATTTTACAGGAAAAGTATTGAGAAAAAGTATATAAGTGATATGGTAGGAAATCACTAATTAAAAAGGTAGATACAAAACATAAACATTTTTGAATAAGGGTTTTTATTATGGCTATCACTTTGAGACAATTGGAAATCTTTATTGCAGTTGCAGAGACAGCGCAGGTGACAAAGGCTAGTAAGAAGCTTTTTGTTACTCAGTCAGCGGTAAGTATGGCACTGGCTGAACTCGAAAATCAGCTTGGTGGTTCACTCTTTGACCGTCATGGTCGTAGCTTGCTTCTTAATGAACGTGGCCGTTATCTGTTGCCGCTTTCCAAGGAAATTATTTGTCAGGTTGGAAACGTTGAAAACATCATGTCTGAGAAGAATGATACATTAAGTGGGAAGATTAATGTGGTGGCATCTACGACCATTGGAGACTATATCCTTCCTTATCTAATTGGCGCATTTAGGCGAATGCACCCGCTCGTTCATATTAATATGCTGGTTCATCATACCAGATATGCTGAGAGCCTAGTGCTCGATGGCAAAATGGATGTTGGATTTGTTGAGGGACAGGTGAATAACCCTGATACGGTAAAACGTCTCTGGTTTGAAGATGAACTGGTTGTGGTTGCCGGACCAACTGATCCTCTTGCCCATAAACAGACCTTTGACGTTGAGACAGATTTTAAAAATACACGATGGATTATGCGTGAAAAAGGATCTGGAACAGTGGCAATTTTCCAGGAAAAAATGAAAGACTACCTTGATCAGATTAAGGTGGTGATGGAAATGGGACATCCAGAAGCCATAAAAAAAGCTGTTGAATCAGGGGTTGGACTGGCATGTCTTTCCTCACTTACAGTGTGTCGGGAGGTTGATCATGGCTGGCTTAAAACGCTGAAAATTGATGGTGTTGATATGAAGCGGAAACTTCAGGTAATCTCAAGGAAAAACATGAAAATTAATGATACTCTTGCGGAGTTTTTGTCTTTTTGTGATGTTATGTCCACCTGTTCGCAATCACGGGCGTGTTTGTCTTCGCCCTGGAAACTTCAATCTCTTCTTGCGAAAAATTCTGTTCAGAGAAAATAGAGCTTTGGGGATATCTTGAAAAGTGGTATTCTTTTCCAGTTTTTACGATGCCATCAATTTTAAATTAATTTACAAGGATAATGAATATGTGGAAATCAATACAACCAGCCCCTCCGGATTCGATTTTAGGCTTAACCGAAGAATTTAAAAAAGACCAAAATCCTCAAAAGGTTAATCTCGGCGTTGGGGTGTACAAAGATGAAGCTGGAAATACTCCTGTATTGCGATCTGTAAAAGCGGCTGAAAAACTACTGCTCGAACAGCAGATAACAAAGAGCTATTTGCCGATTTCCGGTGATCCTGCTTATGCCTCTGCGGTACAGCGCCTGCTTTTTGATGACGAAAGTGATGTTATTACAGCATCCCGTGCGGCAACAATTCATGCTCCTGGTGGAACTGGTGCTTTGCGGGTCGGGGCTGATCTTCTCCATAAATTCACTCCAAATGCCAAGGTGTGGGTAAGTTCACCTACTTGGGCCAATCATAATGGAATATTTGGTGCTGCCGGATTTGAAATTGATCGTTACGCATATTATGATACCGATAACAGAGATCTTGATTTTGATGGAATGCTAAGTGATCTTAGTAAAATACCAGCTGGTGATATTGTTGTTCTTCATGCATGTTGTCATAACCCGAGCGGTGTTGATCTGAACAGTGAACAGTGGCAGCAGGTTGCAGCATTGGCTGAAAAAAATGGATGGGTTCCGTTTCTTGATTTTGCGTATCAGGGATTTGGAGATGGAGTGGATGAAGATCGTTTTGCCGTAACGCAGTTTGCAAAAAGTGGTGTTGATTTCCTGATTGCCAGCTCATTTTCCAAGAATTTTGGATTATACAATGAACGTACTGGCGCCATAACAGTTGTAACGCCTTCTCCTAGAGAAGCATCTGTGGCTCTTAGTCATCTTAAAACAGTAATACGAACAAATTATTCGAATCCACCTGCACATGGTGGTTTGGTTGCAACAATGGTTTTGGATACTCCGGAACTTCACACAATGTGGCTTGAAGAACTGGCTGAAATGCGTAATAGAATAGTAACTATGCGTAAAATGCTTGTTACAGGACTTGCTGCACAAGGTGTTGACGGAGACTTTTCATTTATCGAAAAACAGCGTGGAATGTTCTCATTCAGTGGCTGGTCTGATGATGTTGTAAGTAGTCTCAGAAAAAATAATAATATTTATGTTGTTGGTGGTGGTAGGATTAATCTTGCTGGGCTGACAACGACAAATATAGAGTATGTTTGTTCATCCGTCGCAGCTGCTATGAAGTAAATAAAGTTATCAGTGATGGCGTCGCAAAAACTCTCCATCTGCTTCGTTGCTGCAAATTTTCTATCATTACGACGTACTTTAGTACGCCGAAATAATAGAAAATTTACGCGCCTCGCATATGGAGCTTTTTACTTAGCCATCATAGACTCGACCTTTTTACGAGTTTGTTATCAGTGATGGACTCGCAAAAAGTCTGAATTTAAGATGGATTTGTAAAAAACTTCATATTCGAGGCACGTAAATTTCTTATCATTTCGGCGTACTAGAGTACGTTGAAATGATAAGAAATTTGCAGTAACGAAGAAGATGAAGAGTTTTTACGAATCCATCAGGTCTTTATGTGTCATAATAAACGTGTTTGAGGCATAATCCATGTGCGGGAGCTGTTGCAGAGGCAGCTGCTCGATCTCTTGCGGCCACAATACGTTGAAAATCTGCAACTGTTACTCTTCTTTTTCCTACTTCAAGAACTGTTCCCACAATATTACGCACCATATGTCTGAGAAAACCATCACCTGTGAAAACAAATTGCATAGTAGTGTTACTGGTAATATCAAGACGTGCTTCCAATAATGTTCGGATACTACCACGTCCAGTATTTATGGATTTGTCCCGTGAGCCTGAGGCTTCAAAACTTGCGAAATCATGTGTACCGATGATACCAGAAAGACATTGTTGCATTGTATCTGTTGTTAAATTCTGCGGAATATGAACTGCATACAGGCGAGTAAGCGGAGACTGGATTGCACAGGTTTCAATGCTGTAGTGGTATGTTTTTGATGTGGCTGAAAAGCGGGCGTGAAAATCAGGGGCTACTGCTTCAATTTTTAGAACACGAATAGCTGGTGCAAGAATTGAATTGCACCCTCGCAAAAGATCAGTTACAGAAATTTGGCATTCTGTTTCAAAACTTGCTGTCATTCCATTGGCATGAACACCGGCATCGGTTCTTCCAGCACCGTGAATAATTACTGGTGTGTTGGTGATTCTGGTAAGAACGTTTTCAAGTTCTCCCTGGATGGTGGGAGCATTAAGCTGTTTTTGCCAGCCACTGAAAGTACTTCCATCAAAGGCGATAGTAAGTTTCAGATTGTGCATGTGCTAAAAGGGTATCAGGGGAAAAATGGTGCACCTTGAAGTCCTGTTGTTTCGTCAATGCCACACATTAAATTCATATTATGTACCGCCTGCCCCGCAGCTCCTTTTACAATATTGTCTATTGCAGAAACTACTATTATTCTGTTTGTTCGGGAATCGATTGCAAACCCAATATCACAGAAATTTGATCCACGCACATGCTGTGTTGCAGGGAAACTCCCTGATGGAACTAATCGAATAAATGGTTCGTTTGCGTACATATCCGTATATAGTTCCTGCAAGTCTGTTTCAGAAACAGTAGATGTGAGATTTGCATAACTGGTACTTAGTATTCCTCTCGAAATGGGGAGCAAATGAGGAGTAAAGGAAATCCGAAGTGACTCTCCGTTTAAGACGCTGAGTTCTTGTTCTATCTCAGGAAGATGTCTGTGGGTACCGCCGACCTTATATGCCTTAAAGCCATCATGCACTTCACAGAAATGAGTGCCGACACTGGCAGATCTTCCGGCTCCGGTTGTTCCAGATTTTGAATCAACGATAATAGTTGCAGGATCAATGAGTTGTGCGCGCAATAGAGGTGCTAAGGCAAGTACAATTGAAGTTGGATAGCATCCAGGATTTGCTACAAGACGTGCTTGTTTAATCTGGTCACGATACAATTCTGGTAACCCGTATGCAGCTTCAGCGATAAATTCTGGTGAGGAATGTTCCTGATACCATTCTTCGTAGATTGCTACGTCTCGTAGACGATAATCAGCAGAGAGATCAACTACCTTTTTACCTTCCCGTAAAAGCTGAGGGACAAGATCCATGGCAGTTTTGTGGGGGACAGCAGCAAAAAAGAGATCAGCCCTACTACACAATTCATTGATAGAGAGGTTCTCACATATTAGATCGGTCTTACCAAGGAGATTGGGAAATACCTCGGATAAAGCTTTTCCTGCGTATTGGCGAGATGTTGCTGCGGTAAGGGTGAATTCCGGGTGATTACAGAGAATGCGAGCAAGTTCTACTCCGGTATAACCGGAAGCTCCAATGATGGCAACACGTAACATGGGGGAGTCCTGGTGGAGATGTGAGGTTAGGAACGTACATCAAATAACCTGAACATCTTTCCTGCCCTTTGTTCCGCCAGC
>JAOZTO010000211.1 GCA_029942265.1 Desulfocapsa sp. | reverse complement strand
ATGGCCTGAAGATGAGATGTATAGATGGGGAAGTTATTTCGTCCCCGTTCCTAACTATCTTTTTTATTATATCATGAAACGTAACCCGCTAGGCATGCTCCTTGACAGATTTTCCCCACCAGAAGGATTACTCCTAATTGTTCTTGCCGTTATTATTGGTAGCTCAACTGGCTTGGCCGCTGTTTTTTTTATTCATCTTATCGTCACTATTCAACACCATTCCTATGGCAGTCTTCAATTCCTGTTCCCTCGCCTTGGGCTATGGAGTTATGCCATTGTACCCATTTGCGGTGCTCTGGTTGCAGGACCTATTATTGCATGGTTTGCCCGTGAAGCTAAAGGACATGGTGTTCCAGAAGTTATGCAAGCACTGGTTTTACGTGGTGGTAGGATCCGTCCTCGTGTGGCAATTGCGAAAATAGTTGCCTCAGCACTATGTATCGGAACAGGTGGCTCGGCTGGACGTGAAGGGCCAATTGTACAGGTTGGCTCTACTTTGGGATCGGTAACTGGCCAAATCCTCCATCTCTCAGATGATCGTATAAAGAACCTTGTGGCTTGTGGAGCAGCAGCAGGAATCGCCGCAACATTTAATGCGCCCATTGCGGGTGTGGCCTTTGCTATCGAAGTGTTGATGTGTGAATTGCAGGTAAAATCATTTGGAAACGTGGTCATTGCCGCAGTTTCTGCATCTGTTGTCAGTCAACTGTACCTTGGTGATCGACCTGCATTTTCCGTTCCTTCATACTCTATGGAATCGCCAATCACTATTCTCTTTTTTCTACTCCTTGGATTGGTTGCCGCCTTTGTTGGAGTGATGTTTATACGGATGCTGGGATGGTTTGAAGATGCATTTGACAATTGGAAATTCCCACTTGCTTTAAAACCTGCTATTGGTGCATTACTTCTCGGCCTTCTCGGTTTTCTCTATATGCACCTACCAGGAATAACTCACAGCAATATGACTGAATTTCAGCTTGGGATGCCGCTCGTTGAAAATATCCCCCATATGTACGGTTCAGGATTTACAGTTATTGAAGAGGCACTGCAAGGTAATGCCAGTTTTTTACTTCTAGCTCTCCTTATCTTTTTAAAACCACTTGCCACCTCTTTCACCCTTGGTTCCGGGAATTCAGGCGGTGTCTTTGCGCCATCACTTTTTATTGGAGCCATGCTCGGCGGAGCCATGGGAAAACTTTTTGCTGCATGGCAGCCTGAACTAGCAGGGCCATCAGGTGCATACGCACTCGTTGGTATGGCCGCTGTTTTTTCCGCCTGCGCAAGAGCTCCGCTTACAGCCATGCTCATCGTCTTTGAAATGAGTAACGACTACGCACTGATTCTGCCCCTTATGCTCACCGCTGTCACAGCCTCTTATCTTGCTCAATACCTGCATCCGGAATCCATATACACCATGAAACTTGCCAAGCGTAACATCCGCTTTGAACAAGGCAGGGATATGGATATTATGCAAAGCGTTCAAGTGCGTGAAGTGATGAATCGAGAACCTTTAACTATTCGCAAAACACAATCACTTGCTGAACTATATCAACATTTTCAAGAAACAAATTTACTGGGATTTCCGGTACTTGATCAAGACAATTCACTCTGGGGTATCGTCAGTCTACAGGATATGGAAAAAGCACTTTCACAACCAGATGTCAACCTTCGCACTATGACCGTCAAAGATATCGCAACAACTGAACCAATCACAGTCTACACCGATGAACCCATTTGGACCGCTATCCAAAAAATGGCTCCAAGGGATCTTGCAAGACTTCCCGTTATCTCAAGATCTTCATCAAAACAGCTACTTGGGCTGATCAGCCGTAGCGACATCATCAGAGCCTATGATGTTGGAATCGTGCGAAAACAAAGAGGACAGCTACTGGAAGAACATATTAGTCTGCGGCGGGAGCAACATAACGACTTCACAGAATTTCGTCTTAAACCAGGACACTACGCCATTGGCGTAACCTTGCGGGATTTGAATTTATCTCCATCTGTAAATGTTATTTCTGTGGATCGGGAGGGCATACTTCACATCCCACGCGGTGATACCTGTTTTGTTGCAAGTGATATTATCACGCTATTTGGCAAGAAAGATCTCCTTGGTGCTGCGGAAGATTTGTTTTCTTTTGGAGAGATACAAGAATAACTCTAACCAGTTACTCTGCTTTCACACACAATAATCGTATTTGGAGAAACCTGAATAGTACTACCGCTAATCGGTATCTGCTGTTCCGGTTCGACAATATCCAGCGGTGTATTGCAGGATGTGTCCACAGCCACATACCACGCCTGATCTTCCAGTAGCGGGAGTTCCATGGTCAATTCCTCATCTGACATATTAAAAACCATATGTAGATCTTCCTCTTCTACCACAACTCTACTCAAGGTACAGGCAAGAACACAAGCCGACGGATCATCCCACTGCGGTTTATTCAATTCCACACCATGCCAGCTAATATCAGACAACAAAGCACCGTCAGAGGGCATACCGCTGAGGAATTGACGCTGCATAAGAGATGGATGCCGTCTGCGCAACCTGATCATGCCTCTGGTGAAAAGAAACATCTCCTGGTTTTTTTCCAATAAATCCCAATCAAACCAACTCAATTCATTATTCTGGCAATAGCAGTTATTGTTCCCCTGTTGGGTGCGCATCACCTCATCACCAGCAAGAATCATGGGCACGCCCTGACTAAGCATCAGCACAGCCATGAAATTCTTAACCTGTTTCAATCTGCGATCATTGATCTGTTTGTCGTTTGTCGGCCCTTCTTTGCCATAATTACGGCTATGGTTCTGGGAGTCACCGTCACGATTTTCTTCACCATTGGCCTGATTATGTTTTTCGTTGTAACTCACCAGATCATAGAGCGTAAAACCATCATGACAGGTAATAAAATTAACAGAGTTGATCGGCAACCGCCCTGAATTCTGATAAAGATCACTAGAACCTGTCAATCGAGTTGCAAATTCGGAAATATTCCCTGGATCCCCCTTGATAAACTGCCTGAGAAGATCCCGATAACGGCCATTCCATTCTGCCCAGCGATATCCTGGAAAATCACCGACTTGATATAATCCACCCGCATCCCATGCCTCTGCAATCAATCGGGTATGGGCAAGAATATTAGAAAACTCTATATTCCAGACCACAGGGGCATGATACATTGGAGCACCATCTTCACCTCGTGCCAGAATTGATGCTAAATCAAAGCGGAATCCATCAACATGATATTCCTCTACCCAGTATTCAAGGGCATCAACAATAAAATGAGCTACCAACGGATGATTACAGTTTACGGTATTACCGCAACCACTATAATTTTTATATAATGCGTGATTATGTTCTTCGAGATGATAAAAACCACGATTCATTAATCCCTTGAAATTTATGATTGGCCCATCAACTCCACCTTCTGCGGTGTGGTTAAATGCCACATCCAAAATGACACTAATTCCTGCTCGATGAAACGCCTTGATCATATCCCGAAATTCATCTCGCTGATTCCCAGATAAAGGATCTGTACAGTACCCGGAATGTGGACTAAAAAATGAATGGGTGGCGTACCCCCAGTAGTTTTCCAATCCTGTATCCCGAGAATTATCTGGTAGATCCTGTTCATCAAAAGCCATAATCGGCATAAGTTCCACCGTACTCACTCCAAGATCCTGCAAATACGGTATCTTTTCAATAACAGCCAAAAACGTACCTGGATGATTAACAGCAGCTGAAGGATGGCGGGTAAAGCCCCCTACATGGAGCTCATAAATAATCTCCTGTTCACATGATTGCTGTAGCGGTAAGTCCCCTTCCCAATCATATGTGCTTTCCGGTACAACCATTGCTCTCATGGATACCGAACCTTTTTTCTGTTGGTGCTCACGATTGTACTTTCTCTCCCACAAAACATCTGTAACTGACTTTGCCCAAGGATCAAGCAACTCAATGGAAGGATCAAAGCGGTGTCCTGCATCATCATTAGGTCCATCTATCCGCCAAGTGTAGGATATTATATTCTCATGTCCAGTCATTCCTTCCACAAAAACATGCCAGTAAAAAAAACTTCTGTTCTGCACAGGATCAAGATCAATAACCTGAAAAGCAAAACTATCCGCAGGATTCTTATAGAGAAGGAGTTGTACCGTCGTTGCATGCCTTGAAAAGATACAGAAATTGGTGCCTTCAGAACCTGTAGTAGCACCTACCGGATAACGGTTACCAACTGTAATTTGATAGAGATTCATATAGTCTGAAGTATCCTGATTTTTTATATATTCCATGGTTGATCCTATTTTTGAACCGAACCCGAATGTTTACGTTGATGGTGTCGTAAAAACTCTCCACCTGCTTCGTTGCTGCAAATCTTCTATCATTACTACGTACTTTTAGTACACCGAAACAATAGATACTAAATATACGCGCCTCAAACATGAGGTTTTTACAAATCCATCCTAATTTTAGACTTTTTACGAGTCTGTCATAGTTTATTTTTAGTACATTTTATTGACTGATTTTTCAAGGTGTTATAGAATTTATTAATGCTGAATTCAGATCCAGATGCGTGCATAATATGGTAAACCAGATGTTTTATGATCAACGCATTAATTAGTTCCCGAATAAACTTTTCAACCCCTGCTGAAGAAGATCCTGGGTCGCACTGCTTTCCCCGTCCTGTTTTGAGCCATCAAGACTCTTATCCAATTGTTTCTGCAGTTCTCCCATAAGCAGTGTTTTTGCCTGTTCTTTAAACAACCCGACAACGTCTGCCTCTTCCTTTAGTTCCGATATTTTCCCTTGTATTTTATAAGGGACAACAAATTTACTATAGTCAGTTTTTCCTGATTTTTCGTTACGATTCATACCGCTAAGAACCGATACTTTTAACAGATAATCCACATACTCAGTTGCAAAATTGACATTCCCTGCGCCTGTCACCTTCAACAGATCAGAGCTGGCCTTCAAATCATCATTATAAAAAACACCCTCCTTAATCACTCCGCTAGCACTAATATGAGCAAAACCTGTGGGTTCATTTTCGGCATTCGTTACCAGTGGTTCTTTGTCATATAAAGCTTTAGCCTGACGAACAACCTGGAGAATATGAAGCTTCTTAATCACTCCATTTTCAAGAGCCAGCTTCATTGTTCCATTTGAATTGCGAACAAGATGTTCCCTGCTGTTCCCTTTTGTGGTCA
>JAOZTO010000210.1 GCA_029942265.1 Desulfocapsa sp. | reverse complement strand
ATTTTGCATTTAACGAAGAGATCGGGCAAAAAGGCATTAAATCAACAGGCTCATCAATGAATACTCAGGAAACTCAAGTTAGAATAGATAAATGGCTCTGGGCTGCACGGTTTTTTAAGACAAGAAGTCTTGCAACAAAAGCAGCAGCTGGTGGCAAAATTTTTATAAACGGACAACGGACAAAACCATCAAGGCTTGTACTAATAGGTGATGAACTTACAATTCACAAGGCGCATCAGGAATGGATTATTAGTGTCCTTGGGTTATCAAGTCGTCGTGGGCCTGCAAGTGTCGCCAGGACACTTTATGAGGAAACTATAGAATCCATCAAAAACCGTGAAGAACAACGACAGGAACGCTCCCTATTTTATGCAGGCCAGACTGTGCCTGCTAAAAAACCGGGGAAACGTGATCGGCGTAAAATACAAAACTTTATTCGCAAAGGCGAATAACACCCAAAAGGATCACTCTATGAATACAATTAAAAGAGCACTAATCAGTCTCACCGACAAATCTGGAATTGAAGAGTTTGCAAAAGAACTTTCCCTTCTTGGAATAGAGCTATTATCAACGGGTGGTACCGCTGCTAAAATTCGTGATTCGGGTATTGAAGTTATGGATGTATCTGAATTTACTGGTTTTCCTGAAATGCTTGATGGCCGTGTTAAAACACTGCATCCTAAGGTACATGGTGGAATTTTAAACCAACGATCCAATAAAGAGCATCAGGAACAATGCGCCCAATATGGATTGAAAAACATTGATATCATTGCAGTCAATCTATACGCTTTTGAAAAAACCATAGCTGATCCAAACTGTAGCTTAGCCGATGCCATTGAAAACATCGATATCGGTGGGCCAACGATGTTGCGTGCCTCTGCGAAAAACTTTCATGATGTTACCGTTATCGTTGATCCTGCTGATTATGCACAGGTCTTGCAAGAGATTAAAGCAACTGGAAACACAACATTAAAAACAAGATTTCGTTTAGCCGCTAAAGTATTTAAACTGACATCAACATATGACACTACAATCTCAGCATGGCTTGAAAAAGTTGATATTGACTCCAATGCATATTTCCAATAAGGAGAAACAAATATGTTGAAAATGGCTGTCCTTCTTTCCGGAAGTGGGCGAACATTAGATAACTTTCATAGCCGCATACAGGAAGAAACACTTAACGCAGAAATAATGGTGGTTATTTCCAATGTTGCCGATGCCCTTGGATTAAGCAAAGCAGAAAAATACGGTTATCCAAACTTTTTTGCTTCTGATAATGAGACTATCAATCGTTTAATATCAGACTACTCCATTGACATTATTGTTCTTGCCGGATATCTGAAATTTTACACACCTCCGCCTGCATTGACTCGTGCTGTTATTAATATTCATCCTTCTCTTATTCCATCATTCTGCGGAGAAGGATTTTATGGTTCAAGGGTTCATAAAGCTGTGAAAAAGCGTGGCTGTATGGTGAGCGGATGCACAGTTCATTTCGCTAACGATGTTTATGATGAGGGGCCTATCATTCATCAGCAATCCGTTGCACTTGATTATTCCGATAATTCAGAAGATATTGCAACAAAGGTTTTTACTGCTGAATGTGAAGCATTCCCTGAAGCAATTAATAGAGTAGATGAACGGGGAATTGAATTTTTCTGGAATCGAAGTTAGGAACGTACATCAAATACGAAATGTAACGAATCGTGAAAGGTTAAGACATTATGGAATTACTTGCCCCAGCCGGTAACACGGAAAATTTTCTTGCGGCCATGGATGCAGGAGCAGATGCTGTATATGTAGGAGCCCCTGCTTTAAATGCCAGAAATCTTGCAAGAGATTTGCGTCTTGAAGAGATTTTTTCCATGGTTCAGTACTGCCATGCCAATAATAAGAAAATATATCTCGCAGCAAATAGCCTTATTAGAGAGCAGGATCTTTCGCAAGCAATTGAAACACTTGCATACCTGGATTCCATGGAAACTGATGGGCTTATTGTCCAGGACCTTGGTTTAGTAAGATTAATCCGTGAATATTTTCCACGAATCCAACTTCACGCCTCCACTCTATTGTCAGCTAACAACTCACTTTCGCTTGATGGATTTCATTCCATGGGTTTTGAACGGGTGGTTCTTGCAAGAGAACTTACTCTTAAAGAAATTGAAACACTATGCAGTCAAAGTAATGTTGAAATTGAAGTGTTTGTTCACGGGGCAATGTGCTTTTCATATTCCGGTCTTTGCCTGTTTTCCTCATTTTTAGGAGGGAAAAGTGGCTTGCGTGGAAAATGTGTACAGCCTTGTCGAAGGAATTATAAATGGCAAAATAATAGAAGTGGCAAAACATCGTCTAGGTCACATAACCGCAAACAAATAAAAGCAACAACAGGAAAGGGACAGTACCTTTTTTCAATGAATGACTTGTCTGCACTCGAGGTCGTTCCTGCTTTGCAGGATGCTGGAGTAAATTCACTCAAAATTGAAGGAAGACTTAAGTCAGCACATTACGTTTCAAATATTGTTAAAGCATATCGAATTGTTATGGATGCTTCACAAGATGATTTTCCCCAAGCACTACAACAGGCAAACACGCTAAGCAATAGGGCCATGGGCAGAAAATCGGCATCAGGATATTTCCTCTCACCTCAACCAGCTGATGCTATCACACCTTATCATTCCGGCAACACTGGGGATTATCTTGGAAGACTTGGAGCAACAAAAGTATTTGAAAATAGATTATATGCAAAGATCACCCTGAAAGAAGCACTTAGCCAAGGCGATAGACTTCGTATTCATGGAGAACCATCTGGTGAAAGAAAGGCTTTTACACTCAAGGAACTTCGTTTAGGGAACGATGCTGTCCAGGAAGCATCAACTGGGGATAAGGTACAAATTCTTATTCCTGACTGGCAATTTTATCAAAGTTCAAAGAGAATTGATGTTTATCGTGTTGATGTTAAAAAAGATGGTCTCAGGCCAGATGCTATCCTTCCTGATGTTCAAAAAAGCCGTACTGTTCTTAGCGAATTGTATCAGAACCAAAAAGATCGAGTTGCGTTAATTATAGATGAGATTGCTTCGCCATTAACAGAAGAAGAAATGCCTAAAATTGTTAATCCTAAAATATTTATTAAAAAGAAAAGTAAGAAAATTCACAAAAGGATTAAAGCACCGCTTGACCTCTGGCTGCGAGCAGATTCTGCGAAATTATTTTTTACCCAGTTACCATTTGTTCCTGCCCGTTATTTATTGCCGATCACGAAAAACAATATGTCCCAGACAGGGCAACTAAAACGCTACCTTGGCAGAAGAATCCGTGATCTTACATGGTGCCTGCCACCTGTCCTATTTGAAGGGGAGCAAGTCAAACTAAAGAAGAATATTCAATCACTTATGCGATCTGGATTTCGTAGTTTTCAACTTGGCCATATTACCCAGTTCACACTATTTCAAGATGAACAACGGGTTTATCTCTGTTCAGACTACACTGTGAGCGTATTAAACAGCCAAGCTATGTCATTTATGGAAGAGGGCGGCTTTGAGGCTGTTCAGGTCTCCATTGAGAGCGACAAGGATATTCTCGTCAATCTCATTACCCGTTACAGACGGATGCACAGTGACTTGCAGATAGGTATTACTGCTTATGGCGCTCCGGCATTGTTTACGGCAAGGCTTGATCCTGAGCACTTTCACTATAATAAAACTCTATCCAGCCCTAAAAACGAAGAATTTTTGATTGTAAAAAAGGATAATGTTACCACGACAATTCCGGTTCGACCTTTCTCATTGCTTCCATATCTTTTTGAATTGAAATCTGCTGGCCTTGGCTATGCTATCATCGATTTAAGTAATATCCATCCTGGAAAAAAAGAGCTGGAAGAACTTTCTGAAAGATTGAGTGGAAGTGGTAAATATAGCAAACTTCCTACATTTAATTATTTAGGGTCGTTGGAATAGGATCGAACGAAGATGAGACATTGTCCGATTTTTTACAGAGTTAGTTTGTTTTTTCTTCTGTCCCTGACTTCATCTAACCTGCGCATACCTTCCATTAGCAGTTTCATAAAATAGCCAATTTCTGGGATTTCAAAATCTTCTTGAGGAATCCCGGGAGTGAAACGAAACCGTCCATCCTGTTCTTTTAAGAGTTCATAAAATGCGGCTTCACCTTCGATTGTATTATACTTAGCCTTGATTAAAGCGCCTTGTCTAAACGAAAACCTCGCAGTTCCATTACTCAGCTCATTGATGGTTAATATGCCGGTTTTGTTGTTCATATTAAGCGTTTGGAATAGTGCTTCAGCGGGGATGTCGGCAAGATTTCCAATCATTCCAGATGAGAAATCTTTTGTGCGGATAACATTAGATTGGGTCAACCTTTTGGCCATTAGTCGTGTAAAATATAGCTGCACTGATGGGTATTGATCGAGAATTTTTTGGAAATTTTTTCTGTCAATATAGAGGATAGCCGAGTCTTCCCGAACTTGTATAGTGGCACCGACAGCATCATTGCAGATAAGGCTCATCTCACCAAAAACATCGCCTTTTTTGAGAGTAGTTATCGTCATACCTGCATCGTTTATCACATTGACAGAGCCGGTAACGATGATATAAAAATTTCCACCGGGATCACCCTTGCGAATAACGATATCATTTTTTTGAAGTTTATTAAGACGGAAAAACTGAACAACCTTTGCAAGGTTGTCGTGGTCAATGTTTTTAAAGAATGCAAAGTCGGAGATCAGGTGGAGCATTGAAACAAGCTCGTTGGTGTAATCTTCTTCAGTTTCATTCTCGGTGAGCAATAGTTCTTTGGTATATTCAAGCCTTAGCGAACCTATACAGCCACTGCAATTTATCATGCAAACGGGGATTTTGTCAGCCCTTTCGTATTGAATGATGAGCTTTGTTAAATCGCCACTAAGGATTTTACATTTCTCTTTATTCATAGGAGAATAAATAATTGTGGTATTTACTAAGGTATTCTCCTCCTTTGAGCTCATGGAAATTGTTATGCCGGTGACAGCAAAAAGATCCCCAAAAGTATACAAAGGACAATCCTTGACTTCACTAACTTTGAAAACTGCTTTCGGGAATCCCATTATTATTAAACCATCAATGTTGATGGCGTCGTAAAAACTCTCCATCTGCTTCATTGCTGCAAATTTTCTATCATTACGACGTACTTTAGTACGCCGAAATAATAGAAA
>JAOZTO010000209.1 GCA_029942265.1 Desulfocapsa sp. | reverse complement strand
AGATGAATCTGGCGAAGATTTTCAAACCCAGCTCTGTGTAAGTGTAATTATCCCGACATACAACAGATCTCAACTTCTTCCGTCATTACTTGACTGCTGGAGGGAAGTACATAAAAACACTTCATGTAGTTACGAGTTGATCTTTTCAGATGACGGTTCAGACGATAATAGTGTCGATATCTTGAAAGGTGAAAAAGAACTCCCATTAGTGGTCGTAGAAAATGAACATGGTGGTGTTTCATGTGCCAGAAATAGTGCAATTCGTGTTGCAAAGGGTCAAAAATTAATTATCGTTGGTGATGATATTTACCCCAACCCACTTTTTATTGATCAGCATTATCAGCAATTGCAACAATTAGACAAAAATAAGGCTGTCCTTGGTTTGACAGTGTGGCCCGATAAGATTATCAAGAGCCACCTGATGGAACATATAACAGATATCGGCTGTGAACAGTTTAGTTATCCTAACTTAGAAGTGTTTGCCTTTACCGATTGCAGACATTTTTATACAAGCAATATTAGTTTAGACAGAGAATTTTTGCTGGCAGAAGATGTGATTTTTGATGAACGGTTCTATAAAGTAAATTTTGAAGATATTGAGCTTGCTCATCGCCTTGCAAAGAGAGGAATGGAAGTTTTTTACAACCCTTCAATACGGGCATATCATTATCATGAGTACCATAGGGTTGAAAATTTTTGTATGCGGCAGCGAAACGCAGGTGAAATGGGAGTTGTCTTTTCATCAATTCACCCGGATGTTGACTGGATGACTTCCGTCACACAAATTGTAGACAAATACAGAAATTGCAGTTTACAGTTCAACCAACCGAAACAAACAGCGCTGAGTTCTTTGCTGAAACCTCTTACCCAACTGTGTCAAATAGCAGAGGAAAGCCTGTTTTACCAGGCAAATAAAGAGTTGTGCGAAAATTTGTCTGTCGTATATTATCATCTTTTTAAATTTTATTACGAAGATGGGGTCTTACTTAAAAAAGTACAAACATATAATGACTTGCGTGAGATGTATTTTCGTTGTGAATATCTGCAAAGCCCTGAAATCCAGGAATCGATCATAAAGATTGCCAAGCATTGTGACACAATATCAAAGGATACTAAGCGTAAGATAGAAAAGAAATTGCAATATGAATCACAAGGTACAGACCAGGCAGCCTGGTTTTTAGAACACCTACAAATAGAAAATATATCATGCCTTAATGCCGAATCTCCAAATATTCTCACAATTATAACGTTGAATCAGGAATCTCAAAATATCCTGCAAAATAAGTACGAGCCGTTAAGTGAATATATTGAGTATTCAATACAAAGTGAAGATACGGCAGTTGCCATAACGTGTAGTACTAATTACTGCTATATTCCCGATGATGTACACGGTGCGTTGAATGTAAACGCATTGCGACAGGTGCTTCTGTTTCTTCGCCTGCATGGGACTACACTAGATTGCATATTGGTGTCCACTACTCTTGTGGAACTTCCGCACATGGCAATCAGCAGTATAGCCAATAACATGATATTTCTTGCTTGTTACTCATCCGTTGCAGGTCTCTGTTCTGGCAGGTTCCTTGATGGAAAAGTACTCAGACTGCTCTCAGATGAAAGCCTACAGTGTTTCGATGAAGAATCGGGTGGAAATATAGTGGATATACAAAGCTGCTTTGAAAATCCATGCTATCAAACAGACGATGGGTTCATAGCTGTAGGAACCAAAACAGTTCTTCCTGTTTTTCCCTCTATACAAAAAGATATACTTATCAAACAGAAGAGAAAATCAAAACCACTTATTTTTGTTTTTCCTGTTATTCTTGCAGTAGGAGGTGTTGAAAGAAATACCGTTGAAATAATGACGGCTCTTGCTAGCGAGTATGAGTTTGTTGTCATTACCAACGAAAAGTTACAAGCAGGTCAGGGAAGTTTGCAACACCAGTTTCAACAACATTCACTTGCAGTATATGATCTTGCAGAATTAACAGAACACGAGTTTTATGGTGTCTTTCTGGAAGCGCTGAATACAATCTACAATCCTGATCTTGTCTGGATCTGTAACGGTTCACCGTGGCTGGAGCAGAATACATTATTTCTAAGACGGTTGTTTTGTGACATTCCCATTGTTGATCAGCAGGCTTATGATACTGATGCAGGTTGGATATCACTGTATAAGAAGAAAAACAAGGGGCTGATGCTATTTGACAGATTTATTGCAATTAACAGTAAAATTCACTCTGTTATGGAAAGAGAATCCTCACTCAATACATCCCGTATTGACTTGATTTATTCAGTTATCTCCATGGATAAACGTAGTGAAGCTCTGAAGAAGTCCTTATCTGATTTGTATATAAAATTTGGTTTAGATCGAAAAAAGACGTACTTCACTTTTATCGGTAGAATGTCTGAACAGAAAGCCCCACTTGATCTTCTTGCTGTAATTAAAAAAGCACATGCTGAGCATGGTGATAAATATAACTTTGTTATCGTAGGTGATGGGGCCTTGTATGATGAGGTCGGCAAATATATATCCGATGCAGGATTGTCAAATATTGTTGTTCGTATTAAATATATGGAAAATACTTTCGAATTACATAGAATCTCCGCCGGTATCGTTTTCACCTCACTCTATGAAGGCTTGCCCATCGCCATGTTAGAGGCATTGTCAGTTGGAACACCAGTTCTTGCAACTGATACAGGGGATATCAGAAAAGTCGTTGAAGAATGGGATGCAGGGCAGCTGTTTAAAGAACTGTCAGATATTGATTCGTATTATTCAAGCTTTTGTGAATTTGCTCATAAAAGTCAAAAAATGTCGGAAGAACTACAGGAGAAATCTGATAAAATCGCCAATGCATTCAGCCCTGAGTTCACAGCCGGATCATATTCAACATCTTTTGCTAAAGCAATGCTTCCATACGTACATTAATTATGCTTATTTCAATAGTTATCCCATCGTATAATCACCTAGAATATATCCCAGATGCTATAAACAGTGTGTTAAATCAAACCCACGAAGAACTTGAGTTGATCGTAGTTGACGATGGCTCCTTAGATAATAGCGTTGCTTACTTAGAGACCATTAAAGATAGTAGATTTACCCATGTTACACAGACAAATCACGGTGCGCACCATGCAATAAACAGAGGGCTTTCCCTCTGCAAGGGAGAGTATATCACTATTTTGAATTCAGATGATATCTACCACCCCAACCGGCTGCATGCTGCTCTTGAAGTGTTTAAGCAGTGTCCGCAAGTAGATTTTGTTTCATCATGGCTCACTGTTATTGATCAAAGTGGCAAAGAACTTGGAATTAAAAAGGCATGGTTGAATATGTTGCCTTGGCCTGTATCAAATAATGATAATTACATATCCAGCCGACTTGGAGAGTACACTGCCAATGCTTTACAAACAAATTTTGTATCAACCACAAGCAATATGATCTTTAAAAAAGAAGTGTATGAAAGCATTGGTGGTATGAGAAATTTGCGTTTTGTCCACGATTGGGATTTCCTTCTGCGTGTATGCGAAACATTTACATGCTATAATATGGAACAATCTTTACTTGAGTATCGCAGTCATCCACAAAATACCATAAAAGAGAACAGGCAGTGGATGCTGTTTGAAATATGCTGGGTGATAGCCGCTAATGTGGATCGTTTTTCGACACGATTATTCCCTGATTTCGCAGTAGATAGCGTACATGATTTTGCTGGTGAAATGCAGGGACTATTCAATTTTCAAAAAAATGAGTCTGTTTTTTGGTTTTTATACTATTATTGCACCAATCAGAAACAAAGGGGAGTTGTTGCCCCTGAAGAAATCTTTCTTGACGATGATCAATTAAGGGAAAAATTGCTGGAAAAAATTATTATATGACAGAACAATCCAAATCTGAATCGGCAGTATCATACCTTGGCCAGGAATTACTGCGTCTTGAGGTTATTTCTCAGGTTGATCTTGAAAAAGCATTGGCATTTCAGGATCAACTTGGTGGAAATCTTATCAGTATACTGATACGCATAGGTGCAGTGTCAGAAGAACGTATGCTTGCAGGTCTCTCTACAATTACAGGATTTCCAACCTGGAAACTAGCAGATATACCAGCGGAACCGGGACAATTTCATGCACTAATAGAAGCGGCTGAACTTGACCTCGAATGGTGGCTGGATCAGGAATTGTACGCTTGGGAAGACACAGAAGATAGTGACACCCTCTGGTGTATCGCAAAAGAAATGGTCAGCGATAGTGTAGAGGAAGTACTACACAGCAAATTTATTGAAAAAAACATCAAATTTGCTCTAATACAAGGGAACGAACTTGAGCAGCTGTTGGAGCGGATTTCTAGGCAGGATAGCGAATCAAGATCAATGAGCAACGATATCAATCGACTCAAGGCAATGGCCGAAGAAGCACCCGTCGTTGAATTTGTAAACAATTTTCTTTCCCAGGGGTTTGAACAAAACGCATCAGACGTGCATATAGAGCCGAGGGAACACGATTTTGATGTACGTTACCGCATAGATGGAATTTTATTTACACGATTTACCCTGGCAATTGAACGATTTGCCGCTGCATCGTCACGCATTAAACTCATTTCGGGAATGGATATTGCCGAGCGTCGCCTACCTCAAGATGGCCGACTGTCCATGCGCCTCAGTGGTGAAGATGTTGATATTCGGGTTTCTTCTGTGCCGGGTGTGTATGGTGAGTCAATTGTTATGCGTCTTTTACCGAAAGAACGTAAAGGGTTTAATCTTGAGTCGTTGGGATTTGAAGCAGACCATCTTTCATATTTTAAACAACTTATTACAGAACCACACGGAATTGTGTTGGTCACAGGCCCTACCGGCTCTGGTAAATCAACTACGTTGTATTCAATTCTTGAATCCATAGACGGTAATCAGAAGAAAATAATTACAGTTGAAGATCCCGTTGAGTATCGTATACCCGGAATAACGCAAATCCAGGTACACAGCGAGATAGGCTATGATTTTTCCAATGCACTTCGAGCTATACTGCGCCAGGATCCTGACATTATCATGATAGGTGAAATACGAGATCGTGAAACTGCAGAAATTGCAGTACAGTCATCCTTAACCGGTCACCTTGTACTCTCAACCCTCCACACCAATGATGCCATTGGTGCATTCAGCAGATTGATAGAGATGGGAATTGAACCTTTTCTTGTGGCAACTCCTGTGCGTGCAGTAATGGA
>JAOZTO010000208.1 GCA_029942265.1 Desulfocapsa sp. | reverse complement strand
TGGTATATCGGGTACTTCGAGATCGTGCAGGGTGGTGTTCATGGAGCACTTACATTTATTCTCATTATCATTTTGCTAGGCTACTTCCTATTTCAAAATTAACCGTAAGCGGAACATCCAAAGTCAGCGCTCCCTCCATTACGGTTTGCACTACTTTTTGTGTTGCGACAAGTTCAGTTTCCGGTAACTCAAAAACCAGCTCGTCATGAATTTGTAAAAGGAGTCTTGCTGACAGTTGTTCCTGCTTCAAAGCAGGGACAACTGCAATCATGGCAAGTTTTACAATATCGGCTGCTGTTCCCTGAATGGGAGTGTTAATGGCAACTCGCTCGGAAAACTCTCGTCGTGTTTTGTTTTTGACATTAATCTCAGGAAGCATACGCCTGCGGTTGAGTAATGTGGTAACATATCCATCGATTCGTGCCTGCTCAACAACTGTCTGCATAAATTCTTTCACACCGCCATAGAGGTGAAAATATTTATCAATAAACCTGCTGGCCTCTTTACGGCTGATATTAAGCTGATTCGAAAGACCAAAACTTGACATACCATACACAATTCCAAAATTAATCGATTTGGCAACACGACGCATTTCAGACGTGAGAAGCAAAGGCGATACTGAAAATAATTCCGCAGCAGTCCGAGCATGAATATCTTCACCATTTTGAAACGCATGCAAAAGTGCCCTGTCTTGCGAATAATGCGCCAGTACTCGAAGATCAATCTGCGAATAATCTGCCGACATAAAAACAAGCCCCTTACGAGGAATAAAAGCATGCCGAATGCGATTTCCTTCATCTGTACGAATGGGAATATTCTGCATATTAGGATTACTTGAAGACAGCCTTCCCGTTGCAGTGACGGTCTGGTTAAATGAGGTATGAACCCGACCAGACTCAGGATCAATCAGTTTTTTGAGTTTTTTTACATAGGTGGACTGCAATTTGGCAAGAATGCGATAACGCATAACCTTTGCAGGAATCTCGTGTTTGAGTGCCAGTTTTTCCAGCACCTTCATGTCTGTGGAGTAGCCCGTTTTTGTTTTACGGCCATGGGGCAACTCCAACTTTTCAAAAAGTAACACCCCCAACTGCTTAGGCGACTGAATGTTGAATGTGTAACCGGCAAGGGTATAAATCTCCTCCTGTAACAGATCGAGCTCTTCCTGAAATTCACTTTGAAGTTTAGTAAGAACAGCATCCGATACAGTAATCCCAGCAAGCTCCATGTCTGCAAGAATAGGAACCAGCGGTGTCTCAACATCACAAAACAGTTCATACTGATCTAATTCCCTAAGAAGTGGTTCATAATGCTGCCAGAGTAATAGGGCGCCATACACATCTTCACAACTATAATTGCAGGCAGCGTCAAGCCCGACATACGCAAAGCATTTTTCTTTTTTGGGATCAGAAACAACCTGATCAAACGCTGTTAAGCTGTAGCCACGCTCACGACAAAGATCGTCAAGCTTCAACGTCCTTCGTCCTGACTCTGCAAGATGAGCTGCAATCATGGTATCATACATCGGCCCCTGCATGATGATGTTACAGGATTTTTTTAACACGGAATAATCGTACTTGAGATTGTGACCAAGTTTGGGGATTGTTTCGGATGTAAGTATGGGGCGCAAGGCATCAAGAACAACAGATAATTCCAGCTGACCTGCCACGAGATGTCCATCGTCCAGACAATGTCCCACTGGAATATACCATGCAGTATCAAGATCAATGCACAATGACACCCCGACAAGTATTGCATGGGAAGGATTTAGTGATGTTGTTTCAGTATCAATCACCAGCAAATCAGTATTTCTAATCTGTGCAAGCATACTCTCAAGCGCATCGAGGGTTTGCACCAAGGTAAACCCATCAACAGGCACAGGAATAGTTTTCTTTTCTGTCTTCACCATACTGGAAAAGCCTAGCCGTACATACAAATCGTTTAGTTTTTCCTCATCAGGTTCCTTGGGGAGATACGCAGATAATTCACAGGGTACCTCCACATCATACTTCAAACGAATCAAATCCCTGGAAAGAAATGCTTTATCCTTATTTTCTTCAAGACGCTCTTTCAGCTTCGATTTTTTCATATCTGCCAGAGCTTCATAAACACCTTCAAGGGTTTTATGCTGGTTTATCAGTTTTTCGGCCGTTTTGGGTCCAACACCTGGAACCCCTGGAATATTATCAGAGCTGTCTCCCATAAGCGAATAGCAGTCGAGTAATTGTTCTGGCTTTACATTGTATTTTTCTTCAACAGCTGCGCTATCCATGATTTTATTTTTCATGGGATCCAGCATAACAACGTGATTATCCACAAGCTGTAACAGATCTTTATCCCCTGAGACAACAACAACATTGTGCCCCTTTGCGCTAAGAACAGTAGCAACAGTTGCAATAATATCGTCCGCTTCAATTCCCTGCATCTCATAACAGGAGATATTCATGGCGCGTACCAGCTCTTTAATATAGGGTATTTGTACAGCGAGATCTTCAGGCATAGGAGGACGATTCGCTTTATATTCTGGGTAAATATCATGACGAAAAACAGGCCCTCTCATATCAAACGCCACAGCAAGATACTTAGGCTTCTCATCTTTTATAAGACGCCGCAAAATATTCATAAATCCGAATACGGCATGAGTGGGCATTCCGTCTTCATTAGTCAACGGGGCTACGGCATGGTAGGCTCGATAGATATAGGCACTGCCATCAACAAGATATACTTCTTCGCTCACGAATAATTTCTCCTCAGTTTTTACGACGCCATCAACTTTTTTGTAACTGTTCAGATGTGCCTCATATTCGTTCATTGGGACATTCGAAGCATAGTTTGCTATTGAGAATGGCCAAATGAGCGAAGATGGGGTGCAGCTGAATATTTACGTTTTTTTATATAGCCAGCATTTGTTCAAGAGATTTGGCCGCAGATCTTGCAATTTCAGGATCGACTTTAATCTGATTTTTTACCACCCCGTTTGCAAGATTATCAAGTAGCCAGAGCAGATTAACAGGTTGATTACAATTCATGGTTGTGCACTGACAGGTGATGGGAGCAAGAAGATGAATTTCCTTATCTGGATGATTGCGTTGCAGGCGCTCCACAAGATTAACTTCAGTGCCTATCGCCCATTTACTTCCAGGAGCTGAATTGTTCACAGCAGCGATAATAGCCTCAGTTGAACCATACTGATCAACTATACTCACTACGTCTCGTGGGCATTCGGGATGAGCGATAATATTTATTTCCGACTCCCTTAGCTTCCACTCACGAACATGATCCGGTAAAAACCGCATATGCACTTCACAATAGCCATCCCATAACAGGATTTTTGCCTGCTGCAACGCCTCGATACTATTTCCGCCGAGTAGTTCACCGCGCCGCCAGAGCAGAACCTGTTCTTCCGGAACACCTAATGCAGCAGCAGAGTTACGGCCAAGATGTTCATCGGGGAAGAAAAAGACCTTCTCTCCCTTGTCCAACGCCCATTGTAAAACCTTTTCACCGTTTGATGATGTGCATACCGACCCTTCACGATCGCCAACAAAAGCCTTTATAGCAGCAGAAGAGTTCACATAGGTTACAGGAACCATATCTTTTTCATCAGCAACAATTCCTACACTGACAAGTTCCTTATACGCCTGACTCACTGCGGCAACTGAAGCCATGTCAGCCATGGGACACCCAGCGTGGAGATGTGGGAGCATAACCTTTTGACTGGAATGTGCCAGAATATCCGCCGATTCTGCCATAAAATGAACACCACAAAAAATAATAAATTCACGATCACTGATAGTAGCGGCTTCTTTTGCAAGCTTTAGAGAATCTCCTGTAAGATCAGCAAACTCGAACATATCCTGCTGCTGATAGTGATGACAGAGGATCAGAAGCCTATCTTGTAATTCTTTTTTTCGTTTGTGGATACGATCTAATATCTCTTCACGACTAAGACGATAATACTCAACATTTAGTTCTTCTTGTTGTAATAACATCAGTTTTTTCCTCTCTCGGTATATTTCATATCAACAACATTTGATGGATTCGTAAAAACTCTTCATCTTCAATTCAGACTTTTTACGAGTCCATCACATTTCGACACGGGCAAATCAGTCTATTAATACCTGTTTACCATTGCAACAATGTTATAGCAAGCATGCTCCAAAAAAGAAAAGGCTCAACACAAAAAATGTGTCGAGCCTCCTAAGGCCTGTCCAAGACAGGTATTTAACCAAAAATTACAGTAACGAAGAATTTTTAGGAATCCATCATTAGTTATTCATTCGCACCCATGATGCTTGAGGGCCTTTATCACCAACACTCTCTCCATAGGCAACAGCGTCACCTTCGGTTAATGTATCAATGCTTATATCTTTTAAGGCGTTTTCGTGGAAATAGATTTCTCTTCCATCCTCACTTGCAATAAATCCATACGATTCAAAAGGGGAAACTTTCTGAATAACACCATATTGTGTATTCTCATCTGCTGAGTTATCTGCACCCTTTTGAGATTGGCGTTTCTTGCGAAGCATCTCTTTCATCTGCTGAGAGAGGACATCAAAAGCCTCTACCAGCAAAGGTGATACATTCTCTCCTTTTCTGGTAACAACGACAGTGTCACTAGGAACCGACGCGACAAGCTTTAACTCATAACCACCTTCTTTATGATGCGCCGTTCCAGTGATGGAGACACGGAGGTGAAGAACGAAACCGGCAAAGTGACGAACTAGTTTTTCTTTTTCCTCATCTATTTTTATCTGCCATCCTTTTCGCAATTCAACATTCCGAGTTTCAACCTTTAAATCCATATGGTTCCTCCATTAAGAAGTTGCTCTAAACAACTTCGAGGCTACAACAGTAATCACAACTCAATGCGTCACTGTCATCAAACGTATTCGTAAATACGCTCCTTATGTAACTCAAAGATACCTTTAATAACAAGCATTTCCGTCCCCAATCAAGTCATGATAAGAAATTTATCGCAACGAATAATTGGGAGGAAAGGTAATTTTCAAGGTAGCCTCAAGCTGTCTTGGGCATACTTTATTAGCACTGCAACAACAGTAAAAGTATACCTTCACTTTTTATTATATGATTTGTGTGCAAATAATCAAGAAATTATGTAAATATTTGGTAACTATTCAGCTCTGCCCCATCTTCGTCCATTTGGACATTCTCACATAGCAAACTATGCTTCGAATGCCAAAATGAACGAATATGAGGCACATCTGAACAG
>JAOZTO010000207.1 GCA_029942265.1 Desulfocapsa sp. | reverse complement strand
CTCATTTATAGCTTCGCTGGCTAGGGGTAACATTCTCAAAAACCAAATCTTCTTTATGTAGAGCTGGTTGTTCACCTTTGCCCATATATTCCCAGACAGAAACGTAACTGTAGTCAGCATCATTACGTTTTGCTTCATTATCTTCCGTTTGACTCTCTTCTCTCAGATGACAACCGCAGGACTCTTCACGATTTAGAGCATCACGAATCATAATTTCAGCAAATTCAAGGAAGTCAGCAAGTCGTCCTGCTCGCTCAAGGGATTGATTTAATTCAGCGCCTTTACCGGGAATATAAACGTTTTCCCAGAAGTTTTTCTGAATTGCAGGCAGTTTGACAAGGGCTTCTTCAAGTCCTGCCTTGTTTCTTGCCATTCCGCAATGATCCCAAAGCAACAATCCGAGTTCTTTGTGGATTTCATCAACGGTTTGTTTTCCGTCTGGACCATTTTCGCTGCTTTTTAACAGCCTGGCAATGCGATCTTGAACTTGTTGTTCTGAATCTGAAAAATCTTGATCAGCAGTGCTAACAGTATCAAGAGATGTAGATCCAAGATAATTGGCAAGTGAGGTTGCAACAATAAAATAACCGTCTGCTAATCCCTGCATCAAAGCACTGGCTCCAAGACGATTGGCACCATGATCTGAGAAGTTACATTCTCCAATGGCAAACAGCCCTGGAATTGTTGTCATCAAATTGTAATCGACCCACAATCCACCCATGGTATAATGGACGGCAGGATAGATCATCATAGGTTCGTGCAGTGGATTTGAATCGGTAATTTTTTCGTACATTTGAAAAAGATTACCATATTTTTTTAGAATAGTGTCTTCTCCATCCCTGCGGATAGCATCTGCGAAGTCAAGATAGACTGCAAGGTTGGTGGTACCAACTCCTTTGCCTTCATCACACTGTTCTTTGGCATTTCTGGATGCAACATCGCGAGGTACCAGATTACCAAAACTTGGATATTTACTTTCAAGATAGTAATCACGTTCTTCCTCAGGGATTGAACCGGCACGTCTGCTATCACCTGGCTTTTTAGGCACCCAGACTCTTCCATCATTACGAAGACTTTCGCTCATTAATGTGAGTTTGGACTGGAAACTTCCGTGAACAGGAATGCACGTTGGATGAATTTGCACAAAGCATGGATTGGCAAAACCCGCTCCCTTTTTATGGGCACGCCATGCAGCGGTCACATTGGAGGCCATAGCATTGGTAGAAAGAAAGTATGCATTGCCATATCCGCCAGTGGCAAGAATAACAGCATCGGCTGAATGCTTGGTTAGCTCACCGGTAATAATATCTCTGGTTATAATACCACGGGCATTTCCATCAACAAGAACAATTTCCATCATTTCCTGTCGGTTGTGCATGATAATACTACCAGTCTTGATCTGACGGGAAAGTGCAGAATAGGCACCAAGGAGCAACTGCTGTCCTGTTTGACCACGGGCATAGAATGTCCGAGATACCTGCGCTCCACCAAAAGAACGATTGGCAAGAGTTCCGCCATATTCACGAGCAAAAGGTACGCCTTGCGCAACGCACTGGTCAATAATTGAGTTACTGACTTGTGCAAGCCTATAGACGTTAGCTTCACGGGATCTAAAATCACCACCTTTAATAGTATCATAAAAAAGACGAAAAATAGAGTCGCCATCATTTTGATAGTTTTTAGCAGCGTTGATTCCACCTTGTGCAGCAATGGAATGAGCACGTCTTGGGCTGTCTTGAATACAAAACGTCTTGACTTCGTACCCTTGTTCTGCAAGAGTTGCTGATGCGGAAGCACCGGCAAGCCCTGTTCCTACAACGATAACTGAATACTTACGTCGATTGGCAGGGTTGACAAGTTTTGATGCAAAACGATGATTGTCCCATTTTTCAGCTAAAGGGCCTTCGGGGACATTGGATTGTAGTTCCATGGATATACCTGTTTAGTTTCCAGTTTCAAAAAGAAATAGAAGGGGAATAACGCTAAAAATGAGAAGAAAAAAGATCGGAAAAATATAAGTCAGTCTACTGATCAATATATTGTATCTCGGGTGATTAATGCCGAAAGTCTGGAGCATCGACCAGAACCCATGGCTTAAATGGACGGCCAATGCAATAAATGAAATGATATAAAAAATAGAGACAAAAAACGAACTGAACATCTCAGAGATAGTAATACCGATGCGTCCATGGTCACCAAAAGAAACAACATAGGTGTGAGCTACTGTAAAGAGAAGAATCAAAAGACCGCTATAGAGCATTGTGCTTGAAGCCTGTGAGTTCTTAATAACTTTTACTTTAACCTTGTAGCCTTGGCTTCTCGCATTGCGGTTTTGGAAAAAAAGTAAAGTTCCGGTGCCAGCATGTAGAAGGAAAATCAAAGATAAACAGATACCGAAAACTGCAACAATCAGGGGGTGACCGTGCAGCATGTCTGCGTACCCTTGAAAGAGCTCAATAGAAGAATAGAGGGTAGCATTTCCTGCTGCATGAGTACACAAAAACAGAAATAGAGAACAACCTGTACCTGCCATAATCCATTTTTTACCAATGGACGATTTAATAAACTGTATGAACCACATAAAATAAAAACCTCACGTTGAGGGGGAATGAACGAAATAAACTTAACTTCAACTGTATTAGCTGAAATTTATCAAAATGAATAGCTTTTATTTTGAGTTGTGTCATTTTTTTTCAAATGCTATATTCGATGGCGTTGTAAATATTCCTCATCCTTACCCTGATGTCAAAATGAACGCCTTTTGCTTTATAAACTATGACAAGCTCGTAAAAAGGTCAAATTGCAAATGGCTAAGTAAAAAACTCCATATGCGAGGCGCGTAAATTTTCTATCATTTCGGCGTACTAAGGTACGTCGTAATGATAGAAAATTTACAGCAACGAAGCAGATGGAGAGTTTTTGCGACGCCATAAACTATGAGAAAAGCTGTAACAACAGCCTAACGGAAAAAAATAAAAACATGAAATGTAAAGGACTTATATTTGATCTAGACGGTACATTACTTGATACTCTTGATGATCTAGCCTCTGCTGCAAATGATACCCTCAAATACTATTCATTCCCGGAACATCCGGTGGATGCGTATCGATATTTTGTTGGAGAAGGATTAAAAACACTGATGCAGCGGATTATTCCAGAAGCAAAGACAGAGGATAAACAGCTACAAGAATATATGGGGAAATTTGCTGAAATATACAGCCAAAACTGGAATGTTCATTCGGCTCCCTATGCAGGTATTCTTGAAATGATTCAAACGCTTGCAAACGCCGAGTTACAACTTGCAATCTTATCTAACAAACCGCAGCAATTCACTACACTTTGCGTGGAAACATTTTTTCCTGCTGGATCATTTATGTCTGTTGTTGGTCAAAGGGATGGTGTTCCCAAGAAACCTGACCCGACAAGTGCCATTGAACTTGCAAAGAAAATGAACCTTTTAGTAGATGAAATCATCTATGTAGGAGATACCGCAACAGATATGCAGACAGGAAATAGAGCAGGTATGAGAACAATAGGTGTGGAGTGGGGATTTAGGGACAAGGCAGAACTTAAGCAGCATAATGCCTGGAAAATAGCAGCCACCCCATCGGAGGTACTATCTTATGCCATTTAATCCAGCAGAGCTATCGCCTCTTCTTCAATATGCTGCACCGCCGCTTTTAGGAGCATTTATTGGTTATCTTACTAATAAGGTAGCAATTAAGATGTTGTTCAGACCGCTTGAAGCAAAGTATCTTTTTGGTGTTCGTATTCCAATGACTCCTGGTGTGATTCCCTCTAAACGTGCTGATTTAGCAGTTAATATTGGAGAAATGGTTGGAAGTCACCTGTTGACCAGTAATGAAATTAGCAATGCTCTTACAAAGGAAAGTTTTCAGAAGACTTTGTACACTCTGATTGAATCCAGGGGAGAGGTTCTGCTGCAAAGAGATTTTGGATCAGTCGCAGAGATTGTTCCCGAAAAATACCAGAGTTATTATCAGGTTGCAGTTCATGCGCTCACCGACCAGTCACAAAAGGCAATTCATTCATTTATTGACTCGGAGTCATTTAAACATATCCTGCAAAGTGCCATTGACGAACAGTTTGATAGGCTTCTTGCCACTGACTTACAGCTATTCATACCAGGGGCTGACAGGGAAACGGCTTATCGTTTTCTGGAAAAAAGCCTTGGCCGGATGTTGGCAAGTACTGCCATGGAAAAATGGGTTGAGAGCTTTGTGCAACAGAAAGTATATGGAGCATTGCAACAGGAAAAAAGCATTAGTGATATTCTTCCTGGCACTATGCAAAATTTGATTGTTTCAAGTATTGAAGATCAAACACCACAACTCCTCTCAAAATTGTCCGAAATAATATCTGAACCTGAAATGCGTGATCGTATTGTCACTGCTGTTCGCATGGGGGTAGATTCTTTTGTTGAGGGAATGGGACCAATGGCAGCTCTTGCCAGTGGTTTTCTAACCCCTGAAGTTGTAGAAGCCAAGGTACGCGAATACCTTGAAGAAAAAGAAGAAGATATTGTTGAATGGCTACAGAATGAAGATGTGCAGGAGAGGGTGGCAAAGGCTCTTCGAGAGCGCAGTGTTGAAATGCTTAAAACTCCGATTGTGACAATGGTTGGCAATGATAACGACGAAATGATCGAAGGCTTTTGTACAAATCTTAGCAAGCAGTTGGGGGCATTATTACAGGAACCCGAGACTACAAATGCGTTTGCTTCCATGATTCGTGATAATGTTGAAACACATATAGATGGTGGAAAACTGCCACTTGGTGAAATCCTCTTTGATCTGCTTGGCGAAGATGGAGTTGCCAGAGGGCGAAAATGGCTACACCAGGAATTATTTGCTATTATCGGAACCAATAAGACCCGAAAGATGTTGAACTCCATGGTTGTGAGTTTGTTTGATAACTTGCTCGCTCTTCGCGTTGGGAAAATTTCAAGATTACTTCCGGCAGGAGTCAGGGAAGGAATTTACGAATCATTGCGCCGAATGTCATCAAAAATGTTGGCAGTTGAAGTTCCTGGACTGATGAATTCTCTCAATATTCAGAAAATTGTAAAGGATAAAGTGAATTCGCTTGATCTCATGCGCCTTGAACGACTTTTACTTTCGATTATGGAAGAACAGTTTAAATATATTAATCTTTTTGGTGCATTGCTTGGTTTTCTGATTGGTTGTTTGAATTTGTTGTTTTTGAATTCTATGTGAACG
>JAOZTO010000206.1 GCA_029942265.1 Desulfocapsa sp. | reverse complement strand
AACCCTCGATCAGGACATCGATCCAACCCATGAACTTCTAAAGCATTAATTCCAGGTTCTACTGCTGAGTGTTTATGTCGAAGTTCAATAAAATTCACAGAATTTTGATGCTCTTGCTCAGGAGAAATACTCTTTTCTGAGATGTCCACTACCTGATTAAATGTATTTTTGTGAATATAAATATGTTGTACCCCTAATAGTAACTGAGGAATGTCATCACGAGACTTGATGCCAATACAAATGTTGTCGATAGGAACTTGGCCAAATTGAAACTGGGGATTGTATGCTTGTCTCATTATTGTCATAAAAATGCTTGAGATTGATTTAAAAAGACGTATAAATTTAGAATAAATATGATGCATTCAGTAATATATAGCTACTAAAAAAGCGTTTATATTGTTTTTAACTGTACGATTCTCACAATCAATTATTCCAACAAAAAGTATAAAAGAATGCCATTACCCCATACACAGCACATCAAATATGTCATAAATACAGCAAGTTGCGTCGACAAGGCTAATGCGAACGAGTCAACATTACCCTCCACACACAGTAAGTTACCGACTTTACGCATTTTTCTGGAATGGTAACTCTGTACCTGTTTGGGCTAAAGTTATGTTATTTTTCACAAAACAGCTTCACCAAAGTAAATATTCGGCTAGCACCCCATCTTCGCTTGATCCAGCCTGTTCACATATGAACCAATATAGTTCACAGGCCGGATCAAGCGAACCTGGAGCACTATCCAAACATTTACAGTTCAGTGGTTGAGCCTATTTTTGCCCCCAACCCGAATGTTTACTCACCAAAATACAGTAACCACTTCTCTGAAAACGAAGTTGGATAGCAATCCTCCCCTCAAAATAAAAATGAAGATTTCACAAAAATGATGCTCCTGTGAAATTACGACTGTCATGATTCTCGAATTACAATGTTATTTCAGCACCATAATGTTTTCATGTTAACCTAGGTATAGATGAATTAACAAAGAAGCAGAAAACTTCGTTGACAAAATTTGGCGTAACTGTTGGTAGCTACGCTATTAATTAGTTTTCGCTCAGGCACTGTTTAAGTAACGTTATTAACAAGTTGGGCAATATCACATACTTTCTGGGTACCCTTGTTGTCGTGTATACCATCTTTAAGCATGGTGACACAAAACGGACAGGCTGTGGAGATTATATCTGCTCCCGTATCCATTGCTTCCCGTGCGCGCACATTGTTGATGCGTTCTCCCAAATTTTCCTCCATAAACATGCGACCACCTCCCGCACCACAGCACATAGCATTGTCTCTGTTCTTCACCATTTCGCTGATTTTTCCTTTAGTATTGATGGCCGAGAGGATGTTGCGGGCGGAATCATAACTGCCATTCCACCTACCGAGGTAACAGGAATCATGATAGGTTATGTTTTCTTCAAGGCCATTTCCCTTTATCTGAAGCTTTCCACCTTTAATCAGTTCATCGATGAAGTCGATATGAGAAACAACATCAAAGTTTGCACCAAAACCTGGATACTCGTTTTTTATGGTATTATAGCAGTGTGCACAACCGGTCAGTATTCTTTTGGGCTTATAGCGGTTAAATGTTTCAACATTTTCATTAATCATCATTTGGGAAAGATATTCGTTGCCACATCGCCTTGCCATGTCGCCGTTGCAACGCTCTTCAGTGCCAAGAATAGCGAAGTTGACCCCAGATTTGTTCAGGATGGAAGCAATCGCCTTAGAGGTTTCAATGCCGGAGTCATCAAAGGAACCGGAACAGCCGACAAACCAGAGTAACTCAGCGTCAGGATTATCAGCCATCAGTGGGATATCAAGATCTTTGCACCAGTTTGCCCTGGTATCTTCGCTAAAACCCCATGGATTTGACTGGTTTTCCAGATTTGCGAAAGTTTCTTGTAACTCTGCAGGGAAATCGGCTTCCATAAGAACCTGATTTTTTCTGATTTCAAATATAATATCAAGATGTTGAATGTTTACCGGGCAAATATCTTCGCATCCTCGGCAGCTGGTACACGACCATAGCTCATCTTTTTTGATAGGTCCGACTTCATCATTTACCAGAGAGGGCAGGTTGTCTCCCCCTTCTTTTTTTATCAGCTCTTCAGCATTTTCCAGAAGAGCAACCTTCGTATCATGGATAAGCTCCTTTGGTGACAGAGGTTTTCCAGTATTGGCTGCCGGGCAGCGTTCCTCGCAACGGCCGCATTCTGTGCAGGCATAGAGATCAAGCACCTGTTTCCAATTCAACTCGTGGAGCTTTGAAAGTCCAAAGGTTTCCGCATTTTCATCTTCAATGTCAGTTATCTCCATTGGTTTTTCAATATTAAGCGGCTTGTAAAAGACATTTGGGATAGCGGCCAGTAGATGAAGATGTTTCGAACCCGGAATATAAATCATAAATCCGAAGATGGTGAGGATGTGTACCCAATAGGTAATTTCAAGTCCGTTCTGCTGCATAACTGGAGACCAGTAAGACAGGCCAAGAATGCCTGCAAATACTCTGGATACTGTAAAACATCGGGAGTAGTCAAAACCATGCGAAGGGAGGACCAGATGGAATGCGTTGTAGATATGGAACGTCAAGATAATAAGTGAAGTAAAAAGGATAATTAGTTTGGCATCCAGGCCATTGGTCAGATATTTCGGTTTTAAAATTGTACGTCTGTAGAGGCCGTATCCCAAACCAATTAGAACCATAAATGCGACAATATCAGCTATTCGTAAGTACAGGGTGAAGAGGTCAGGGAAAAGGTTTGCTGCACTGAACCCGGGGAAGATGCCCTCGAACATCATTTCAATTGAATGCGGTTGCACTGCGAGAAAGCCAAAAAAGATAAATGTATGGGCTATCCCAGGCATTATTTTTCTGCGAACATTGGTTTGCCCGATTATGTCGGTGAATAAAACCTTTACTCTCTCACCGATACGATTCGGTATATAGGATCGCACCCCTTCAACAGATTTCAGGAGAACAAAAAGATATCTAACTCTGTAGAAGAAGTAACCGCCAGCGCCTAAAAGCAGGCCTGCCACTAGAATAGCCTTCACCGTTATGTAGATAGTGTCATGATTTTGCATAAGTTAATGTCGTTTTAAATAAAGATAGAAGGATAGGGCCTGTAAGAGATATTGCCTTTATAGTCTGTTTAGGCGTGGCCTAGCCGTTGAGACCATGCCATGCGCATCACTTCGACAATTCAGCCGTTAAGGCGGGGATAACTTCGAATATATCGCCAATAATACCGTAGTCACATTTACCTAATATCGGTGCATCTTTATCACTATTGATGGCAACAATGACTTTTGAGGTTTTCATACCTGCATAATGTTGTATGGAGCCAGAAATTCCACAGGCTATATAAAGCCTTGGGTTGACAATTTTGCCAGTTTGGCCAACTTGAATAGAGTGCGATGCATGACCCTCATCGACGGGAACTCTTGAGGCACCAACAGCTCCATTCATGACGGCGGCACATTTTTCAAGCATTTGAAAATGATCAGCTGAGGCGACAGGGCGACCTCCTGCAACAATCACATTGGCCTCTGACAAATCGACTTTTCCTGAGTCGTTTTTTTTCACCTCGGTTATCATGTAGGCATCGTCATCACCAACATTGGCCTGAAATGAGATGATCTCTGCATTTGTCTTAGCCTCAACTGGTTCTATTGAGTTAGCTCGAATACCGCAAAGAAAATAGTCACCATTGAGTTTTAAAGTGGCTATAGTTTTTCCAGCGAAATAGGGTTTGCGAACGGTACGTCCTTGGAAATCGATGCTGAGGCAATCAAGGGCCAGAGAGGCTCCAAGTTGTGCTGCTATGCGTGCCATAATATCTTTCCCAAGGCTGCTGCTAAGACCCACGAGTGCAGTTACATCGTAATGTTGGAGTGCTGCAATTATTGCCTTGGCCTGCAGATCAGGTTTTCTGGTAAGATCTGTACCTTCAGCCTCAATAGATATAATTTTCTCAACCCCATATTTTGCAAGATCATCCTTGCACATTTGGGCATCTGCTCCTGTAACAAAACCGTATATTTCATCTACACCCGTATTTCGAGCAGCAGTGAGTACGCCAAAGTTGGCTGGTTTGACAGAATTTTCAGTAGTTTCAATAAGTACTGCTATAATGGACATTTTTCTCTCCCGACTATTTTCACAAAATTAAGAGTTCAGTCAAGTACCTTCTCTTCTTTTTTAAGTACTCTAACAAGTTCGGCTACAGCTTCGTTGACACTACCATCCAATATTGTTGCTCCTGATCGCTCAGGAACAGATTCCATGGAAACCAGCTCTGTCATATCAGATTGGGTTAGGCCTAGCTCAGCAAGTGCAATCTGTTTTACTTCCTTTTTTTTGGCTTTTAACATATCAGGGAGTTTTGGGTAACGGGGTTCGTTAAGACCTTTGGTCGCTGCAATAATGCAAGGCATAGTCATCTCAATGATTTCTTTTTCTCCTCCCCCTATTTCCCGTTCGACACAGGCTTTGTTATCATCTATCGAAAAATCTCTGATATCACTTGCGATGGGAATTCCTAACCCGGCTGCCAATCGATATCCGGTCTGCATCGCTTCACTGTACCTCTTTTTTAGTATGTTTAATCAGCTTTTGTTTGGATATTTTACCTTGTTTGCTTATCTCTCTTTGATAGATAAATATCTCTTCGTAGTCTTTTTTGCCATCACAGGGAGAGAGTGTTTTATTCTCTATCAACACTTCATAACCCTTAGCTACCTTACGATAACTTTTAGCCGGATCTTTACCATGAAGCCACAAAACAAACTGTGCTTCTGCCGGCGTATCTATCTCTCCTAAAATATCTAAGACATCTTTTACTTCATTCAATCGCCAGATAGTACCTTTGTCATCTATGGAGAATCCATTTGTAATGCTGTTGGGTAATATATCTTTTCGAATATTGTCTTTTTTGGATGCTTTAGGGAAAAGTTTCTTATATCTTTTAATCAGTTTTGAATCAAGGTGTTGCAAAGGTTCAGGACATATGCTAATCTTTGTATATGTTTTGTATGTACACTTTTCTCTTTTGACATTTGAAGTACATGTTTTCATCTCTAAACATTTTACATCACTTTTGAAATTAAATTCACTTGCAGTGTACAAATGAACCGACTTAAGCTCTTTCCATTTGGTAGTTTTCGCATGAAGCCCTGTTAGCAGCAATACCAGCAATATTATTTTAAATATTTGCATTATATTCCTCCCCAAATATTATTTTA
>JAOZTO010000205.1 GCA_029942265.1 Desulfocapsa sp. | reverse complement strand
AATATAGTTCACAAGCCGGATCGAACGAACCTGGGGCACTATCCAAACATTTACAGTTCAGTGGTCTGGGCTGTTTTGAACCCAACCCGAATATTTACTTATAAAGGGTATTTATTCAACAAAAACCGTATCTCATCATCTCTACTTGTAAGCAGGTTGTCAAGGCGTGCATCCCGCAAGACGGCAAACATTTCCCTGAATGTACTTCCAGGAATATACCCCATATTCTTCAAGTCAGTACCGTTCAAAAGAGGGTGCATGTTACGAAGTGTTGTCACATAAAGCGAAACGAGTTGGTTGATTTCTTTTTTCCTGGCGATGGCCATTAAATACAATAAGCCGTCATTTGAAAGAGGTTCAAGTATGCGCCGAAGTTCGCTGTTTGTAGAGGGAATGTGCTTGTGAAAGCGGTTCGCAATTTCATCGGCAGTGAGCTTCTGGGTGATGAGTTCACCGCATATCCGTTTATGAATCTGAAATCGTTTACAAAATGTTTCCAGCTGTTTGGGGCGTGATCGTGCCATTATTGATAAGAGGTAAATACGCCATGGTTCGATTGTCTCGTCCTCAAGGTAGAGGAGGAGAAACCAGGTGATGGCTCGTTGTGCCTGTCTCAAAATATGCAGAAAACGTCTGTCGATTTTGAGGTTGGGCTTAAGATCAGGCCAGAGAAACTGAAAAAGATTAAAGTCTGCAAGACGAATAATGGCCATTACGGGGTTTTCTTCGGCAAAGATCTGTTTAAGTTCGGCAAATATTCGTGGATTGGTTGTTTTCCCAAACAGATCCATCTTGACGGCTCCACGGATCAGGCGGTCGGCATGTTTGGAAATTTTGAAATCCATTCGTTTTTCAAATCGAATAGCTCGTAGAATACGGCTGGGATCTTCCACAAAACTTAAGTTGTGTATAACCTTTATGAGCTTATCCTTGAGATCGTTCTGGCTGTTAAAAAAGTCAATAAGTGTACCAAATTGATTAGGATTAAGCTGGAGTGCCATGGCATTGATCGTAAAATCACGACGATACAAGTCAAGTTTGATGGATGAGAGTTCAACAGTGGGAAGGGCAGCAGGATACTCGTAATATTCAAGGCGTGCTGTGGCTATGTCGATCTTAAAAGCATTTGGTAGAGTAATGTTTGCGGTGATGAATTGTTCGTGGGTTTTGACTCTTCCACCCAATTTTTTGACCAGCTGTTTGGCAAAGAAAATGCCATTACCTTCTACAACGATGTCGAGGTCCAGATTTTTTTGTTTTATCAGTAGATCTCGTACAAACCCACCAACAGCGTAAGCTTTAAAGCCTAATGTATCCGCAATTTCACCAATGTTTTGCAGTAGAATGATGAGCTCACGGTCAAGTGCTTCACTCATAAGTTGCAGTACGTTTCGTGATTTTTCCTGTACAGCTTCATCGGGTTCACGATCCATGTTCTGTGGTAAGTGGCCAGGATCGTTGATGAGCATATTGAGGAGGTCTGTTCGTGTTATCACACCTTCAAGTTGCTGGTCATGAATGATGGGAATTAATCGCTGTCTTCGCTCTATAATAAGCTCTTCGATATCAGCAAGTGTTGCACTTAATGGTAATACCTCGATATCTGTGGTCATGTAATCGCTGACAGGAGAGGAACCAAGGTTGTGATGAATTGCTTTTTCAGTAAGCCTGCGCGAAATACAGCCAAGGACTTTGAACGAAGGAACAGGATAGAGTGCTTGCTCCTCAGGTTCTTCTGCAAGAACAGGAAGAGCTGTGATATTGTAGCGTGTTAAAAGAGTATTCGCCTCCAGAATAGTTATGTTTTCTGGGATTGAAATAACAGGACTTGTGAGCATCTCTTTAGCAATGGCCTGTGGTTTAATATGTCTATGTAGGCTACGGATTAGCTTTTCCTGAGCCTCTATCAGACTCATGTCGCGCACTGTGGCAGAAGATGCAGTGGCGTGACCACCACCGTTAAAATCTCTGGCAATGCTGCCTACATTTACTTCAGGGATGCGAGATCGTGCAATAAGATAGACACGCCCTTCCATGCAGACAAGAGCAAAGAAACAATCTAGGTTTTCCATTACCATAAATCTACGAACAACCAGTGAAAAGTCATCCTCATAGTCTTGCAGGGTGAGATTAGCGACTACAATGCTGACCCCTGAGATCATATAGTTTTTCGCAGTCTTTGTAAGTTCATGAATCAAATTAACCTGTCGTGCCGTAAGCTCGAAGGAAAGAAATTGAGAGATAACATCCAGTTGAGCGCCGTTATTTAACAACCAAGCAACTGCGAGTAGATCTTGTGGGGTGGTGGTCAGGTGAGTGAGAGAACCTGTGTCTTCATAAATGCCAAGTCCAAAAAGCGTGGCTTCTTCTTGAGTGATTGGAATATTCTCTTGTTGCAGCACCTGGCACATGATTGTGGTGCTTGCTCCAACCAAAGAGGTGGTTGTAGTTTGTCCCGTTATATCATCTGCATTGTCGGGATGATGGTCGTAAATATGGATTGAAATTCCAGGGTTATCAAGACAGCGTGCAAAATCACCGATTCGTGATTTTCGTTGTGTATCAACAATGATTAGCGTTTGTATCTGGTCAATATCGATCTGTTTCAGTTTTGTAAATTCGTATTGATCTTGCAGCGCTTCGTTGATAAATTTTCTGACATTTTTCTCTTGGGATCCTGGGAACACCATCACTGCGTCAGGATAGAGTTTTTTTGCGGCTACCATGGAGGCTAAAGCGTCAAAATCAGAATTCAAATGGGTGGTTATGACTTTCATGACTTTACTATCTACTATCCAGTGTTCCCTGTCAACCTCGGGGATGAAACTTCTTGTGGATAGCTTTAAGTCTATCCTTGTCCACATGGGTGTAAATCTGGGTGGTTGTTATATCTGAGTGACCAAGCATAATTTGTACAGAGCGGAGATCAGCACCATGTGACAGCAGATGGGTTGCAAAAGAGTGCCGGAGACTGTGTGGTGAAATTGATTCATCTATTCCTGCGGCAGTTGCAGAAACTTGTACGATCTGCCAAAATCGTAATCGTGTCATTCCTTTGCCGCGATTGGTGATAAAAAGTGTGTTACTGCGCCGACCTTTAAGGATTAATGGACGACTGGATTCAAGGTAGGTTTCGATGGCATCTTTTGCAGGAATACCAAACGGAATAAGCCGTTCTTTTTGCCCTTTACCGATAACACGGATAAATGATGCGCTGAGATTACATCCTGTGACAGGGAGTGTAACCAGTTCAGAAACTCGTAGGCCCGTTGAGTAAAGGAGCTGCAACATGGCGTAATTGCGCTGTGTTAACGGGGTTGAGACAGATGGTGGTTTGAGGAGCATGTTTACCTGCTCAACGGATAATCCTTTTGGGAGACTTGTGCCAATTTTAGGAGTGGTGATAGTGGTGAATGGATTTTCTGGAATAAGGTTTTGAGAATAGAGGTAGGAAAAAAAACTTTTGAGTGCTGATATTCTTCGTGCGTTGCTTCGATGTGAGATATTTTTATTTCTGCATTGTTCAAGGTACTTGTGGATAAGCTTACTATTTACCTGGTGCAGGGACTTTTTCTTGCTGATCAGGAAGAAAAAGAAAGTGTCGATATCCGCATCGTAGGCTTTAACAGTATTATCCGCAAAGCGTTTCTCGGTGATAAGGTAATGGAGAAAAACTTCCTTTGCAGAAACAAACTCTTGTGAAAGTGGTTTGTTGGTGATGGCAGAATGAAGTAGAAAAGAGAAAACGCCAGTTACACAAAATGCAACTGGTGTTGTAGTTTACTTGCTATGTTCTGGTATCAGTCACGTCTAATGCGATTAAACTTACGGAGTTTACGACGAGCTTCAGCTTGTTTGCGACGTTTTTTAACACTTGGTTTTTCGTAACACTCGCGGCGTTTTAGCTCTCTTTTGATTCCATCGATTTGTAGTTTCTTTTTCAGCTGTCGGATGGCATACTCAAGATCTCCACGAACTTCAACTTCTATCATTTGGGACTCCGTTAAATCAGTATTGTTTTGAGAAATTTGTTCAAATAAGTACGAGTAATTGTCGCATCTAATAAAAACAGTAACAGTAACCTCCGCTATATAAGAAAAACTTCTGTGTATGTCAATGGGTTTTTCAAAGAAGTTGTTTCTTGTGGTGTATATTTGGCCATTTTTCATATAAAGTGTGATATCTGCTGTGGATGTTGTCCGTGTCATGATGTACAATGTTATGAGGTTTTTTACGAATCCATCACGTATTAAGATATAGTAACTTCTTTTGTATAAACAGGATCAAAATGAAAAAAATCAGAGTAGCATTACTCGCAGGAGGAGCATCGGGAGAACGCGAAGTGTCATTGGCCGGGGCAGCTGGTTTTGAAGCGGCTCTGGATTTGGAAAAATATGAGCTCCTGCGCTATGATCCAAAGACAGATTTGGAATTACTTGCACGCGATGCAGGCACCATTGATGTGGCATTTATTCTTTTGCATGGTGCGTATGGTGAAGACGGAACTGTGCAGGGATATCTTGATCTACTTGGCATCCCCTATCAGGGATCAGGCGTTCTTGGCAGTGCTCTTGCTATGGACAAGAATATGGCCAAGATACTCTATCGCTTGAATGGGCTTCCTGTTGCGCAATGGGAAATGGCAACTGTTGCTGATACACTTCATCCGGAACGTTTGCTGCAAACATTGCAATTTCCGTTGATTGTAAAGCCAGTTCGTGTCGGATCAAGTCTTGGAATGTGTATCGCAAAAGATATGGATGAATTGCGTGAAGGTCTTTGCGTGGCCTATGAACACGATTCTCAGGTCATGGTCGAGCAATATGTGTCAGGCAGGGAAATCACGGTGGGAGTCATTGGAAATGAGGAATTGCAAGCATTGCCACTAGTGGAAATCATACCAGGCGATGAGTTTAGCTTTTTTGATTACAAGGCAAAATATGAAGTAGGTGCTTCGCAGGAAATTTGTCCGGCTGATGTTGATATATCTGTGGCTGAAACAGCCCAAAAATATGCGATTGCGGCGCACACTGTATTACAGTTACGAGGGTATTCCAGAACTGACATGATACTTGATGCAAGCGGTGATCTCTGTATCCTGGAGACCAATACTATTCCGGGCATGGCTCCAACGAGTCTCTTGCCTCAGGCGGCACAGGAGTACGGACTTGACTTTACACAGCTTATAGATAAGCTGTTGACTCTTGCTCTTGAGCAATCCTAAGGAACGGGGACGAAATAACTTCCCCATGTAGGCGCTCAGCTTTAGGTCATA
>JAOZTO010000204.1 GCA_029942265.1 Desulfocapsa sp. | reverse complement strand
GCACTATCCAAACATTTACAGTTCAGTGGTTGAGCCTATTTTCGCCCCCAAGCCGAATGTTTACGGACTATACCCAAAATTTCTTTTAAAATCATGGCTAAACTATGGGGTACTGACAAACATTTACAATTCAGTGGTATGGGCTGTTTTGAACCCAACTCGAATATTTACGATAGGTTTTATGGTTTGAAAAGTGGGCATGACGATGTTCTTAATGTCAGATTGATTCACACGTGTCAGTATTAGTGTTGCAGTCACGGTGCAAAGCAACACTAATGCAACGTTAGTGCAACGTAAACAGCTTACACGCAACACATGCGCAACGGTTTTTGGTTTTTCGTGTAATTTGTTTGTTTTGTCGGAACTGGTTTTTTGGATGAGTTTTACGACGTATTATTAGGATGATAGTATAATCTTGGCATTTTAATTGGATTTTTTGTGTTATGGCATGACATGTGCAAAAAGAATGTGTACGGAGAAACCAAACAACCCAAAAACCACAATAAGGGGAAGCAAAATGAGCAATGCAAAATCAAAAGAAGCAGTCAAAGTCGAAGTCGGATCCAAAGAAGGTGAAGCGGTTGGTGAAATTGCAAAAGTAGGAACCGTGGTTACTGGAATCGCAGCAGCTCTTATTGGTACCTGGGGGGTGGTTTGTATCGTGGCTGCAACTTTAACTGAAGGCCCCATCAACCTTATCAAGGGGCTATTTGGATCCGTGCAATAAAATAAGTGTTTCAGACGTTGTATGGTAGAAGTTTTGGAATTACACAATCCTACAAGGTTTTGATTTGCCAGAAAGATAGTATCTTTCTGGCTTTTTTTTTAGGTACACAATGCGTAGCGTATCTTTATACGCAGTAGTCTTCTTATCTAGTTAAAAATTCGAACTTTCTCATAATAATATTTCAGGATTTCAATATGGCACTCTTGATCAGAAACCTATTTATCTTTTTTATCATTACAATCGTTTTTGCCGGATCATATGGTTTTTGGCAACTCGAAAATCGACTTCGTGAAGTTAGTTATAGCGAGTTTCGTTACTGTATGAATAATCATGATCTTGTCGCGACAACTTTTAAGGGGAGCAAAGTCATAGCAGAACATGCAGCTGGTGACAGGTACTCCACCAATGTTCCCAATCCTGAAAAACTCATCTCTGAACTTCAGGACAGAAAGATAAAAATCAATTTTGAAAAAGATCGTTCAGAGCTTATTTTTCAGGCTATTGCAATTGTTTACATCATGTTGTTACTCATCACGATTATTGTTTCATTGAGTAAGAAGAAAAAAATAGAAGAAGAGGAAAGCAAATTTGCATCTGATAAACTTATTTTGCCAGACAGTGGACAAAACGTTGTCACTTTTAATGATGTTGCTGGTATCCCCGAGGCTCTGGAAGAACTCCAAGAAATTGTAAATTTCTTGAAAGAACCTGGTCAATTTGAAAAAATTGGTGCAGTTAGCCCAAAAGGCATTCTGTTACAAGGCCCTCCTGGCACAGGTAAAACGCTATTAGCTAGAGCAATTGCTGGTGAAGCCGAGGTGCCATTTTATAACTTTAGTGGATCTGACTTTGTGGAAATGTTCGTAGGAGTTGGTGCTTCACGAGTCAGGGATATTTTTAAAGAAGCGAAAACAAACGCCCCCTGTATTATTTTTATCGATGAAATTGATGCAGTTGGTGGTTCCCGTGCAGGCAGTTCTTCGGCAGGTGGACAAGATGAAAGAAGCCAGACTCTCAATGCCCTTCTAGTTGAAATGGATGGCTTTTCCACTTCTGATACAATTGTGGTGATCGCTGCAACAAACCGTCCAGATATCTTAGATTCCGCCCTCAGGCGTCCAGGCCGTTTTGACAGACAGGTAAACATATTGGCTCCTGATCTTAAAGGAAGAAAGAAAATTCTAGAAGTTCATGGACAGAAAGTCGCTCTCTCATCAAGTGTTGATATGGACGAGATTGCTCATATGGTACCAGGATTTACTGGAGCAGAGCTTGCAAATCTCGTAAATGAAGCAGCACTGATGGCCGCAAGGGCAGGAAAAGAAACGGTTCATCAAGTAGACTTTGAACTGGCACGAGATCGTATTCTGATGGGAGTTGAACGAAAGGGCGTAATCTTATCCGCCTATGATCGAAAGGTACTCTCTTTCCACGAAGCGGGTCATGCAATTGTAGCTAAATCCATTCCAAACGCTGATCCTATCCTGAAAATCACCATCGTTCCACGAGGTAGGCTTTTAGGACAGACCCAGCAACTTTCTCTAAATGATCGCAGTAGCCAAAGTATTGAGTTTTTAAAAGGAAGACTTGCTATCCTTATGGGAGGTAGGGCAGCAGAAGAACTTGCTTTTCAACACAAAACATCTGGCGCTCAAGATGACATTGTAAAAGCTACTGAAATTGCAACAAATATGATTTGCAAATGGGGGATGAGTGACGTAATAGGTCCACAAGCGATGATTGTAGATGATTCCGGCTTTTTGGATGGGGCTTCCCAGCGGCTGGAAATGAGTGACGAAACATCTGTTATGATAGACAAAGAGATTAGAAAGCTATTGGATAATGCGTATACAGAGGCATTGAAAATTCTTGGTCAGGAATACTATCTGTTGAAGCAACTTGCTGCTATCCTATTGGAGGTTGAAACACTTGATGATGAAGAGTTTGAAATTGTCATGCATCATCCGTTCACCGATAAGATTGCTGCTGGGATAAAAGCAACGCATAATTGCCAAGATTGCGTTGCGTCTGCGACATGTATCCATTCAAAACTTAAGGCATAACTTATGAATTCTATACGAAAAATGACTGCATTAGCTTTTGTGGGTGTTGCAGTGCTCTTGACTTTTGTCATAATTCTTGGCATCCGTCAATATCAACTTAATACTAGATATAACGCTGTTATCACTCAGAGTGAAAAGATTATTTTCCAATTCACAACTATCAAGGAACACATTACCACATCTCTGATAGAAAGAGACTATGAAAGAATTGATCTGGCCGTAGGTCAACTCAACAGTCTGAACTCCCTGCTGGCAAGGCTCCAGGAAAACACGTTTATCCCTGGGGAATATAGGTTGGATTTGGCAAAACAGACTGATCTCTCTGGCCTGGCTATTTTCGCAAAAGAAATTCTCACATCCAATGACAAAGTAAACCAGGGCATTATCCTGCAAAACAAAATGCGGAACTTGGCTGAATACATGTTGAAGTTTGACAGGATAATTGTCAGTCAAATGCGGGCAAAAGTTATCCAGTTCCAAACAATGATGATTGGAGCGTTGGGTGCAGTTATCTGCATAATTAGTTTTTCTCTCATATTTTTCTATAGAAAAACCATGATTCCCATGCTCCACCTCACCAGACAGGCCAAAGAAGTCGCTGTTCTCAAAGATGGCCTAAGTTCTGAGCATTATGCTTGTTCCGAGATTGGCTTCTTCGTTAATTCTATTAATGATTTATTGACAAGAAATGTTGAAAAGCAACAAATAGAAGGGGAATGGCACCATAATAGCGAACAATTTGCAAAGAATATCAATTCCAGTATTAACTTATCTAATGGTATTATTAATTACGCCCAGTTGCTGGTGGATTCTTATCGAGAGGTGGAGATAGGTGCGGAGGAAACAAAAATTCTTCATAATATTATTGGTACAGCTGAGCAAATTGCCCAGTTGAACAAAGAAATTATCGAGTAGTCTAACATTCCATGATCCAGCTAATGTGCTATTTCCAACCGAACGGTTAATTGATGGATATTTACAGAACTTTATTAGCAATTAATTTCTCGATTTTAATAATATTCGCTTGTCCGTACTTTGCCTTAGGTTCTGATCCAACTGAACTTACAACTACACCTGCTATAACCACACAGTCAATACCTTCTACATTAATAGAATATCTAACAGCCGATTCACATAACCTGATTGTTGATACAGATTTTTACACAGCCAGTTTCAGCGAAGAAGGTGGTGTTTTGACAAGTTTTGTGCTCAAAAAGTATAAAGAAGTAAATAAAGCCGATTCTCCTGGAATGCAAATAGTACGATTAGATGGTAGCCAAGGCTATCCAATGGGATTCACATGGGGAAGTCTTGTTTCAGAAAAAACTTTGTATACCTTCGCAAGTGGCAGTACAGAATTTCAGGATAACAAAGCAAATTTTGTGATGAAAGGGCAGGGAAATGGTTTGAAAATTAAACGAACTGTCAGCTTTTCAAACGATTCATACTTATTGAGTCTTGTTGTTCAAGTGAAGAATGTCTCATCTAGTGTTTTGGAGGGTGTTGCAGCCTTACATCAATTCGGAAGTCCAGCTATTGAAGACAATTTGGCCAAACGTTTTCTGTTTTCCGGGCCAGCTTATTATGCTGCTGAATCAAAGGTAGAGATTCATGGCGACGAGTTTGCAAAAGGGCCATTAACTATCACTGGGCAAGCTGATTGGACAGCATGCGAATGTAATTATTTTATGAATGCAGTTCTATTAGAGCCAGGCAGTATGGAATCTCTAATCGTGCAGTCCGAAGGTTCAGATGTTGTCCAGATGAGTATTGAAGCTAAGTCTGCTACGTTACAACCAGGTGAAACAAAAACCTATTCGTATAAGTTCTTTATCGGTCCTAAAAAACTCGATCTTCTCAAACATGCTGGTTTCAATCTTGATAAAGCTATCAATTATGGCTGGTTTAATAGTATCGCCAAGCCAACCCTGGCACTGCTTAATTTTTTCTACGGTATATTTAAAAATTATGGCATAGCAATTATTCTGGTAACAATCATCTTTAAAACATTGCTCTGGCCTATTACCAGAAAGGGTATGCAGTCTATGCACAACATGCAGAAACTGCAACCTGAGATGACCAAACTAAAAGCAAAATATAAAGGTGAGCCAGCCAAAAGGAACCAGGAGGTTGCAAAACTCTACAAAATCAATAAAGTGAACCCACTTGTTGGTTGTGTGCCATTACTATTACAGATTCCTGTCTTTTTTGCCTTATATAAAGTACTGTTTATGTCGGTGGAATTACGGCATGCACCGTTTATGTTATGGATTAATGACCTTTCCGCCCCAGATCGTTTACCCATCGGGGTCGATATTCCTTATGTTGGTGGATTGCCAGTTTTGACCTTGCTCATGGGGGGATCCATGTTTTTACAACAAAAGATGACAACTACCACAGTAAGTCCTATACAGGCAAAAGTATTAATGTTTATCCCTGTTACTTTCACCTTTCTGTTTATCAATTTTGCATCTGGATTGGTTTTGTATTGGCTTGTTAGCAACTTGCTG
>JAOZTO010000203.1 GCA_029942265.1 Desulfocapsa sp. | reverse complement strand
ACAGCATCATTCTAAAGATATAATCATAATCATGGAGGTAGCGAAGCGAACAAAACTTACCAACTTTTTGTATGGCTACACGACTCATAAAGAGGTTGGAAGTGGTGACCATAAAATTCCCCTTTAAAAAAGCCGTATACAGGTCGCCAGATTCTTTAAAGAAATTTCGATTCTTCTGATGCCACACATTCCAACCAAACTCTGGATCATAAAATTCTTCACCACTATCAGAAATTGGTTTCACATCACTAAACAGACATTGCGCCCCTGTTTGTTTTTGTATATCAATCAGTTGCTGCAAGCGATCCAACGTATAAATATCGTCTGAATTCAAGATGGCAACGTAGTCACCTTCCGCTAATTCCATACCACGATTAATGGTATTAAAAGCGTCTTGATTTTCCTGATAAAAATAGCGAATCCGTGGATCTGTGTAGCTTTGAATAACTTCTGCGGTTTTGTCAGTCGAGCCATCATCAACAATCACCAGTTCGAAATCATGAAAGGTCTGATTTAAAACACTATCAATAGCAGGGCCAATAAACTGTTCGTGATTATATGCGGGGATTACAACAGAAATCATCTTTTTCCCATAAGAATGTGGTTAAACCTATACATCTGCAACAGTGGGGTAAACAATGTGATAATGCCCTGGAAGTTCACCATCTTCCACTTGTGCTCCTATGCCACGTCGTTCAAGAGCTGCCCCAAGACATCTTTTCCCTGAGTTATGTTCCATCATAACCTCTTCTGCACTTTTTTCCCCAAAAATACGTCTAAAATATATGCCATCAGGTATATGGTGAAAAATTTTTGTTTTTTCAGCAAGTCGTAATGCAAGGTCATAATACTCTGCACCATCCACATCAGTATGAAACGCATCTATACTATTTAGCAGTTGAAGTTTAACACAAAAGGCGCGTCCTAAAACATTGCCGTCAAATAACAAGTCTTCTGTATAATCGGGCTTATATAACTCTTCAAGCATATCGTACTGTTGCCCAACCATAAACTCATTACAATATATTACATCAACCTCCTGTTGTTCAAAAACGTTGTACATACATGTTAAAGCATTAGGGGCAAGCCGGTCAAACTGCCCGAGAAACAATACGTATTTACCACGAGCCAGAGACACTGCAACATTCGTTGCTCCTGTAATATTTAAAGATTTTTCTAAGAAATGTACCTTTACTCGAGGATGACTAATCCTCTGTAACACCAAACGGGTTTCCACATCACTAGAGGCATCATCCACTAAGCAAAGCTCCCAATTGGTATACAATTGCGCCTCTATGGAAGCTATAAGATTAAATATTTCTTCACGCCCAGCATTGTATACAGGAACAAGTACACTTATCAAAGCAAAATTATCCACACTATTCAACCCTACATGTTTGGTCAATACTGTTTTCATCACCTCATCTTGCAACGAGCCATTCGCAAAACATCGATTAGCCATCCAAACTGGTAGAAAATTTTTTATTTTTTCGAGAAAACGCCACGCCCTCGAATGTACAATCTGATTAAGTTGTCTTTCAAGAGTGTGTATTTTAGTTTCCCTCTCCTGTATGGTTGCCACAGCATCATTATACTTAAGACAATACCCAGAAACAGCAAGCCATTCAACTTTTACAACACACTGAATCCATGCCACAGTCTCAATAGACTCTATCTTGTCAACCATAAAAAACAGCTTGGGATCATCGGTTTCAATACTAAATACATCCTTGGAATAGTCAGGTATAAGGGAAAGCCCTTCTGTTTGAAATAATGTGGCTAAAGTTTTTTGTCCTTTATTGTTTTTCGATGCTGACACACCCTGCACTATAGGATTGTATTCCACAGTAATCAGTCTGAACACTTTATCCTTGTTTTCAGTTCCTTCACATGGATCGAAACGAATAACAGTACTTTGCCCTGATTCTGGCGGCAAGTGAAACACAAAAGAAACTGTATTCTCGGCTGATTCATCAATGGAGTAAGGAGTACTCTGAATCACATCTTTACCCCAAAAAAGTGACACTTCAGGGTGTGCTCCTACCTGAGAAACTGTATCTATCGGGGAATCCAGTAATTCTTGAATTGTAGCAAAGTGTTCATTTACTGAAATATCCTTTTGAATGCGATCTTCCAGCTCAATACAGTCTTTGAGATTCCAGTCAGCCGTATAAACAATACGCTCCATCAAGTAACAAACAAACTCTTCGACAGTGCTTAAATCAGCGGCTGTACATAATTTTTGAACTGCAACTTTGTTTGTCCATGAAAACAGAGTCAATGCTCTAAATAAAATAAATGCAGCACTTATGTCCTGACTTATTAACCACTCCTGATCAAAACAGCGAAACTTTCCATCCTGCGACCATGTTACATTAAAGGGAAGAAGGTCGTAGCACAGTGCTCCCCCCTTCTTTTTACAAACTTGTTGTACAAAATCATAATAATCCTGTATTGCTTGTCCAAATGTACCTAAATTCCCAGCAGAAGCAATCGGCTGGCATCGCAGAACATTAAGCCAGTAGTTTGACAACAACATATCATCAATAAAAGGTTCATCTGATATTACCTGCTGTGCAATACTGTTTTTATCATTTTCCAACTGGTCAAATAGGGGGATTTTTCGCACCAGCTCATCATCCCGGTCTTTACGAACAATCATTCTATACTGTTTTTTTCTGGAATGTCCTGGGAAGTGGCTAAAATGATATCCGATTGTATTGCGGACAGCAGGTTCTTCTTTACCCATAACAATAAGAAATGAATTAGCCAACTCACCCAAGGAGCCAGCATTAGACACGGTTTCCCAAAAAACAATCTCCTCAATTACGGGGTGCCAACATGCAGTGTAATCACGTGAAGATACTCTACCCAAAGAACACCATGGGAATTGTGTTGATGCAATGAACGAATCAGAAAGAATAGTCTCTGGTAATTTATAGTCAGGAAATGGGTAGTAAAACTCGTGGAAAACGGAACTTTTTTCAAGTATATCTTGCCACTGTTTTTTATCCCATGTGCTAATGCCGCGCTTGTCATGCCCTCTCTTGATCCCTTCATCCGGATACCCACTGAGGCCAACGTAAGGTTGCCCAAAATGATCTTCTGAGGCACCGGCTAAGTATTTAAACCCTATGCGGTTTTCGATGGCAAGAAGAAGCACTCCATTCGGTTTTAAAGAAGCAAGGATTCTCTTAATCATTGCCGTAGCGGCAGCTTCAGGTGTTACCCCACTTTCAGCATACTTCCCGGCATATTCAATCACTCCAACAAGCAGAGCCATATCATAATAATCTTCTGGTAAATCAAGTAAATCAAAGGATGCATTTATAACATTAACATTATCCAGATCCCTGCAGCGTAATCGGGTTATTTCAGCTCTTCGCGCACTGCCCTCCACAGAATCAAGCTCAACCTTCTGTTCTCCCACAAATCTGCTGATTGCACCACAGCCACTCCCAATTTCAAGGGCTGATTGAACATTGGAAAAATCAATGCCACGAAGTAGATTAGATCGTTTGGATGAGAGATGTGCCTCGGAGGCCCAATCAACAATTTTGCTTTCCAGCTCATCTGATAACGATGTAATATCTTGAGCAGAAGACAAGACACTATGAATATAACTCTCTTGCCTGTCCCCATCTGAGTAGTTAAATGTGGAGTCCATGCCTGCCGATTCTGTCCACACCTTGTTTTCCCGACAAATCAGCTTATTAATAGTTATTAATTTAGATATCATTTACAAACTCGTAAAAAGTCTGAACTAAAGATAGATTTGTAAAAAACTACATATTCGAGGCACGGAAATTTCTTATTATTTCGGCGTACTAAAGTACGTTTAAATAATAAGAAATTTGCAGTAACAAGAAGATGAAGATTTTTTACGAATCTATCATTACTCAATTTTAGTAAAAGTAACTTCAGAGGCAGAATCAAACAGCCCCACAATAGAATGTCCGGCAACCACCTGGAAGTCAAGAACATCATAACGTCTTTCATAGACAACATACCCGCCATCTTCAAACCCTGCACACCCAAAGGATAACAGATACCCCCCTGCAGCCAGCATGATTTTCTGTCGGAAACAGATGGTAAATTTATCACCAACGCCAGCATATCCAGTATCAACTTCTTTAAACAAGGTATTGGTGCCTGTCAGGTTAAATCCGGTAACATCTTTTATTGTGTAGGAAAAAACAGGGTCCGATACTTCTTCAGTAAACTCCACACTAAAGCGAAACTCATACTCACTGCCAAGGGTTAATGTCTGAACTCCCCTCCCTTCCATATCAAATATTCCCGCGTCAGCAATAGTAGCTTTTCCTGTTCCATATCTGCTTTCATGCCGTGATGTGTTTGGCTCTACAGTGGTTGAAGTTGTATCAGGAGTATTTCTTTTTTGTTGACTGCATTTGACCAGTAAACGGTTGTACACATCGACCACTGTTTTAGGACTGCCCTGACTGATAAGCTCACCCCTTTCAAGCAGAATGGCACGATTACAGTAACGGGTTATCAAATCAAGCGAATGGGTCACGAAAAGAATGGTAACACCATTGTCCTGAAACTCTTTAAATTTAGCAAAACACTTTGCCTGAAATAAAATATCCCCAACCGAAAGAGCCTCATCAACAATGAGAATATCAGGTTTGACGTTTATAGCCACAGCAAAAGCCAATCGGACATACATCCCACTAGAGTAAGTTTTTACAGGCTGATCAATAAACTCTCCTATTTCAGCAAAAGCGATAATATCATCAAAACAAGCCTCCATATCAGCTCTGGAAAATCCGAGAATAGCGCCGTTGAGAAACACATTTTCCCTACCGCTGAATTCCGGATTAAATCCCGCTCCCAATTCAAGAAGTGCCGAGATACGACCATCCACTACTACATCGCCGGAATCCGGTGTCAGGATGCCGCATATTATCTGTAAAAGCGTGGATTTACCACTTCCGTTTTGACCTATAATTCCCACGGTATCACCATCAACGATAGTGAGACTAATATCCTTTAAAGCATGAAATTTATGGTGATAGGTTTTTCGAAATGGGTGAAAAGCCTCAAGCACACGTTGTTTGTGTGATTGATAGAGTTTAAAACTTTTATTGAGGTTAGTAATTTGAATAGGCATTTTTCTGCTTAAAAAAGTTTTCAGTTATTAGTGACTGACAGACTCATCAAAAGTTTGCAATGAAGATGAATTTGTAGATAAGCGTAGACTTGGAAGAGTTTTTACGAATCCATCAATAACTGAAAACGTTACGATCATAACACATCAGCAAACTGAGGTTTTAATTTTTA
>JAOZTO010000202.1 GCA_029942265.1 Desulfocapsa sp. | reverse complement strand
GGCTATTATTGGCAGTCATTCTGTGAATGGTGTTGCCGAACTACATACCAAACTGTTACGGGAAAATGTATTTCCTGCCTACGATGAATTTTATCCGGGGAAATTTAATTCCAAAACAAATGGAATTACTCCCAGGCGTTGGTTGCTGGTCTCAAATCCCGCTTTGTCCAAGCTGATCAGCTCACGAATTGGTTCAAGTTGGATCACGGATCTTGATCAATTGCGTAAACTGGAACCACTTGTGGATGACAAATTGTTTTGCCAACGATGGCAGGAGGTTAAGTTACACAATAAAAAACGATTGGCTACACTTATTGAAAAAATATGTGGCACCAAAACAGATCCAAACTCAATGTTTGATGTACAGGTAAAACGGATTCATGAATATAAGAGACAACTACTGAATTGTTTGCATGTTATCAGTTTATATCATCACCTTATTAGACATCCAGAAGAATACAGAACACCGAGAACTGTGGTTTTTGCAGGGAAAGCCGCCCCATCATACTGGAAAGCAAAACGTATCATTAAACTTATCACTTCGGTTGCTGATGTGATCAATAATGATCCGCGAATAGGTAAACAGCTGCGAGTCGTTTTTTTGCCAAATTACAATGTTTCACAGGCTGAGGTGGTTATGCCTGCTGCGGATCTTTCGGAACAGATATCAACGGCAGGTACCGAAGCATCGGGCACAGGGAATATGAAATTTTCCCTTAATGGTGCGCTTACAATTGGTACGCTTGATGGAGCTAATATCGAAATTTTGGAAGAGGTAGGCGAAGAGAATATGTTTATCTTCGGTATGACAGCAGAAGAGGTGGAATACGAACGTCTCAATGTCAGCCGATCACCACAACGTATTTGTGATGAAAATCCAGTTATTGCGGAGGTGGTGGATAGCCTGCGGAACGGTTCTTTTAGTCGTGGCGATAAGGAATTGTTTCGTCCTCTGGTTGAAAGTTTAATGAGCAACCATGATCAATATCTGCTTATTCGCGATCTTGAATCATATCTTGAGTGTCAGCATCGTGTTGGTGAAGCCTATCGTGACCAGGTGCAATGGACTCGAATGACAATTTTGAATGTGGCACGAATGGGGAAATTTTCCACAGATCGAACCATTAAACAGTATGCTGAGGAAATCTGGGGAATTCCGGTTGGAGATAATCAATCCTAATTTCAGAATTTTTACGAATCCATCTTGTCGCAGAATAAAAAAAAGGTGATATTCCTAAAAAAAAGAAATATCACCTTAAATGTTCTGGAGGCGGCGAGCGGATTTGAACCGCTGAATCATGGTTTTGCAGACCAGTGCCTTAGCCGCTTGGCTACGCCGCCGAATATGCCTAATAGGCATGAGCAACACTTTATACCATAGTTTCTGTTTTTAACAAGGAGAAAATAGCAATGGATATCGAAACACTCGTACAACAAAACAAAGACGATCTGGCGGCACTTGAACAGATTGTCGGCTATCGTTTTACCGACCTGCGCCTGCTGCAAAAAGCATTGATTCATTCATCATTTGCTTTTGAACAGGCGCAGATTGATAAGAATAACGAAATTCTCGAATTTTTGGGCGATGCAGTACTTGATCTGGTTATCGGACATACACTTTGCCAACGATTTCCGGGGATGCGGGAGGGGGAACTCACTCGTTTACGCTCGGCGCTGGTCAACGAAACGCATCTTGCGCTTATGGCAAGGGATCTACGTCTTGGTGAACATCTCTCCCTTGGAAAAGGTGAAGATGCTTCCAATGGCCGTAACAAATCTTCTATTCTTTCTTGTGCTTACGAGGCTCTTATCGGAGCAATTTTTGAAGATAGTGATTATCTCACTGTTGAATCAATCATTCAAAGATTCTTCGTACCCGATATGGATTCCAAAAAAGAAGAATTATTGATGGCAGATGCCAAAAGCAGATTGCAGGAGGCATTGCAGGAGGCATTCAATGAGGCACCATCCTACAAAATTGACCAGGAAGAGGGACCTTCTCATCAGAAGATTTTCACAGTATCTGTTTTCTTTCGGGGCGAATCTCTTGGTAGCGGTGTCGGTGGATCAAAAAAAGAAGCAGAACAGCGTGCTGCCACTGCAACACTTGCGGAGCTGCACGATGTGATGGAAAGGTTTTCGGAGTAGGCTGCTTTGCTTGTTATTCCATTATTTATTCCCCACCAGGGATGTCCACAGCATTGCCTGTTTTGTAATCAGGCTACTATAAGCGGTGAGGAATCTCAGGCAGTTGACAACGTTTCCCTGATACAGAAAACTGTCACTGAATGGCTTGATTTCTCACGTAAACATTCAGAGGTGCAGGCTGCTTTTTATGGCGGTTCGTTTACGTGTCTTCCAATAAAACGCCAGGAGCTGCTTTTGAATGCAATTCAGCCCTTCATCAGTAGCGGAAAAGTTGGTTCTATCCGTCTTTCAACCCGTCCGGATTGCGTTGATGAGCAGATCTGTGATTTTCTGCTTTCTAAGGGAGTGAAGACTGTGGAACTAGGTGTGCAGTCTTTAGATGATAGTGTGCTAGCCGCTTCTCACCGTGGTCATTCCAGTGAAGATTCCTTGCGAGCTGCTTCATTGCTAAAGAAGAAGGGGCTGGAACTTGGAGTACAACTTATGCCAGGGCTACCGAAAGAAACAACGACTTCCTTTCTTAAAACAGTGGATGCAGTTATTGAAATGCAACCGGATTTTGTTCGTCTTTATCCCACGCTGGTTATTTGTAAATCCGGTCTTGCAGACCATTATAATCGGGGCGTGTATCAACCGATGTCTATGAACAGAGCCGTTGCACTGTGTTGCAGGGCAAAAGAACGATTGGAAAAAGCAGGAATACGTATCTTGAGAATAGGACTACAGGCATCAACAACATTGGAAGATGAGCTAATAGCAGGCCCGTATCATCCTGCATTTGGGGAATTTGTTACAGCACGACACTGGTTTCGACGAGTGCGCAGTATATTGGCCGATTGTCCATCCAAGAGTCGTGTGCAGATGCATATCTCTTCTCGTGACCATTCGGCCTTTGTTGGACATAAACGAAGCAATATAATCCGTTTTAAACAATTGGGACTAGCCGACAGCTTTGACCTGAAAACTGATAGTACCCTGCAAAGAGGCACACTGGAATATGTTATCAATCACTAATCTCGACATTCGCTACGGCGACAAACATCTTTTTAAAAATCTATCTGTTCAGGTGACTGACGGGAAACGCATCGGCCTGATGGGAGTAAACGGAGCTGGAAAATCAACACTTCTCAAAATAATGTCTGGTGAGACTGAGTCTGATGATGGAGTGGTGAGCCGTGGAAAATATTTCACAGTTGCGTATCTTCCGCAGGAATCTAGTGCCTTGCTTTCTGGAAAGACATTGTACCAGGAGGCAGAGGGCGCATTTGAGGAACTACTTGAATTACAAAAAGAAGTTGACCAAATCAATGAAACTCTGGCGCATGTAGATTCGCAGTCGAATGACTTTTCAAAGATGCTTGAACGTCAGGGAGAAATTCAACACAGGCTCGAAGGAAGCGGTATCTATTCCATGCGGGCGCGGATTGAGAAAATTCTCCTTGGTCTTGGGTTTCACCAGGCAGATATGGATAAACCGGCATCCTCATTTTCAGGAGGCTGGGTTATGCGGTTGATGTTGGCTAAGATGTTGCTGGCTGCGCCATCGTTGCTGTTGCTTGATGAACCCACAAATCATCTTGATTTGACATCTCTTACCTGGGTGGAAGAGTTTCTACGTTCTTATAATGGTGCCATGGTTATTATTTCCCATGATCGAACCTTCCTGGATAAAGTGACCTCAACAACCTGGGAACTGAGTCTGGGAAAATTATCTATTTATAAAGGAAACTATTCTTACTATGAAAAAGAGAAGGTAGAGCGGAAAACCATTGAAAAGGCAGCCTATGATAATCAACAGGCGCAGATTAAACAGAGTATGCAGTTTATTCAGCGGTTTCGTGCAAAATCAACTAAAGCCAAGCAGGTTCAGAGCCGGGTAAAACAGCTTGAAAAAATGGTGATGCTTGAACTCAGTGAAGAAAACAGGCAGATTCGTTTTAGTTTTCCGCCTGCACCTGATTCTGGCAGAGATGTACTCACAGTAGAGAACTTGTGTAAAGGCTTTGATGGTAACGACGTTTTCAAGGATGTAGATTTGCAGTTTCAGCGTGGTGATAAGGTCGCAGTGGTTGGAGTGAATGGCGCAGGGAAATCAACTCTTATTAAGATTATTGCTGGTGCAATTCCAGCTGATTCCGGTAATGTAAAACTGGGACATAATGTGCAGATGTCGTATTTTGGCCAGCATCAGGCACAGGAACTTACCCCTTCTTTGACCGCCCTTGAAACCTTGTCTCTTTCTGTAAAGGATATGACAATAACCCGAATACGCTCTCTTCTTGGCACGTTTTTGTTTCGGGGCGAAGAGGTTGATAAAAAAGTTTCAGTCCTGTCAGGTGGAGAAAAAAGTCGTCTGGCACTGGCTAAAATGATTGCATCACCAGCAAATTGTATGTTGCTTGATGAACCGACAAACCATCTTGATATCAGCTCCCAGGAAGTTTTGCAGGAGGCTATGTCCCAATATGATGGTTTTATCCTGGTAATTTCACATAATCGGTATTTTCTGGATAGTTTTGTAAATAAAGTGGTTCAGGTCAAGGATGGACGGGCGACCGTTTACGAAGGAAATATCAGTGATTATCTGGTAAGGCTCGAAAGGGATGAAGCACTTTTTGCCGGGATACAAAAAACAGAAAAAAATGCTGTCTCGGCTATAGAACATGATAAACCGGATGTACAGCGTTCACGGAAAGAACAGCGCCAACAAGATGCCCGGGATCGTCAACAGCTGAATAAAAAATTTGGTCCCTGGAAGAAAAAATTGGAAGAAGCGGAAAAAATGGTGGAGAAGCTTGAGGCTCAGAAAGCAGACTTTGAAACTCAAATGGCCGATCCTAAATTATATGAAAATCAGGAATCCTGGCTGGAAACTTCCGCCTCCTACGATGAGTGTAGCCGAAGACTTGAACGCTGGTACGAAAAATGGGAGACTGCACAAGAGCATATGGAGAAGTTGGCTGGGGCTGAGTAGTCTTTGGTTTTGTAGGAGCCCTGTCCCAGGGCGATATCGAGGTGGGCAATAGCAAATTTTGATCTATGAAAATCGCCCAGGGGACTGGGCTCCTATCCACCTAACATCTTTTATGAATCGTAAAAGATGTTTCTTGCCTTGTGGTGTTTTAACCAAAAGACGATAGCCAATGTAAATGTTTGAATAGT
>JAOZTO010000201.1 GCA_029942265.1 Desulfocapsa sp. | reverse complement strand
CCTGATGATCGGCTTGGATGATCGTTGAGGCGGAAAGATGAAGGTGGTGAACGCAAGACGCAAGTGGCGCAGCCTTGCTCAAGTGGTGGTTCTGCTGGCCGCCGTCAATGCGAGCGTGAGCGCTGCCGATGCACCCATGGCACAGGCGGAGCCTGCCAAACCCATTCGGATCGTGGCATTTGGCGACAGTCTGACAGCCGGTTACGGCGTCAAGCCACGTCACGCTTTTCCCGCGCAACTGCAAGAAGCCCTCAAAGGCCGAGGCCACAACGTGGTCGTCGTCAACGCCGGTGTGTCGGGCGATACGACAGCGGCGGGCTTGGAACGTATTGCCTGGGCCGTTCCGGACGGCACGGATGCCGTCATTTTGGAGTTCGGCGGAAACGATGCTCTGCGCGGCATCGACCCCAAAGTGACACGAGCCAATCTGGATAAAATCAGAACAGGCCGTAATGCGGAATTTCCTGATGCTAATTTCACAGGCGCTACTCTGCGAAATGCGGGACTTCGTGAGACCGATTTTACCGGATCAGATTTCCGTGGTGCCAACCTTGAGAATGCTATGATTGATAACAGCAGACTGGTGCGGACGAATTTTAATGGCGCATCTGCCAAGGGCGCACGTTTTACCAAGAGCAATCTTGAAGGGGCGAGTATGCGCGCATTTAATCTGTTCATGGGGGGGATGCGCAAGGCTCGTCTGGTTGATACGGATTTGCGTGGTTCAAATCTTTTTGCCGTTGATTTTTACAAATCGGTAGTGGGCAAGACTCGATTCGAAGGAGCAAATCTGAAACGTAGTCAGTTGCACGGTAAAGTAGACCTTTTGGATGATGAATCATGAGCACTTTAACCCGTGATCAAATATTATCGGCAATAGCAGACAACCAGACCTTGGAAAATGTGGACCTGACCGGAGCGGATTTGTCAGGCGTGGACCTCACTGGTGGTCGTTTTCATGATGTTATCATGCGTGACGTGAACTTGTCTAAAGCTAATTTGCTCAAAACAGGCTTTAAAAATTGTGACTTCGCCGGAGCAATCTTTGACGGAACGGATCTTACAAAAGTAAACTTTCGGGGCATGAGCTTTGTCGGAGCTTCATTTAAAGAAGCTAAAATGCACATGTCACTGCTCCAGAAAACAGATTTTTCAGGTGCGGATATGCAAGGCGCAGAACTTTCGTGGTCTATGGCTCAGCATTCTAATTTTGAAGGTGCGGACATGCGGTTCATGAAGATATTTAAATCCGTAATGTCTCATTCCAATTTAAATAAGGTTAAACTGGCTGGTGCTAATCTTGACCGTGTAGTTTTTAATGGATCGACATTTAAGGGTGCTGAACTGAAGGGTGGCACATACTTTAAAGTGATGCTCCGCGAGGCTGACCTTGAAGGGCAGGACATTTCGGGACAGCTTTTTTCTCAGGTATTGCTGGATGACGCTAATTTGAAGGGTGCAAACTTATCCGGCACAGATTTGAGTATGTCTAATCTTATGGGCGCGGACCTTTCGAAAGCAAACTTATCAGGAGCAACGGCTCGTAGTTGTATGTTTAACGGGGCTGTTGTTCGTGAAACCAATTTCAGTAATGCTGACCTCACCAAAGCATATTTTGGTGGGGCGGATGTGACCATGGCGGACTTTTCAGGTGCAACCATGGTTCACGCTATTTTTGCCAAATCCATTTGCCATGTGACTCAATTCGTGGGCGCTAGGCTACAACATTCAGATTTTTCTCATGCTGATTTGACTCATGCGAATTTTACTCGCGCATCTATGTACCGATCAAAAATGCATCGAGCTGTGGACAAAGACACTAAGTGGGATGGAGCTTCTCTTGTGATGTTGCAAGGTACGGATAAAGATCTCGAAGAAGCCGAAAATTGGACTCACGACTTATAGATTTTTAAAATTGGAGGATATATGGATAATCTTGCTAGAAAACATGAACAGGCAAATCCTCATTTGGAATATGGACAGGTTATTTCTGTAGATGGAACCGTGATGGTCGCCACATCATTTGGTAAGATAGAAGCAGAGAGGACGGTAAGCTGTTTGGTAAGACCCGAAGAAGGTGATTCTGTGCTTTTGTCTGTGGATGCAGAGGGCGGAGTCTGGGTCTTATCTGTACTTGTCCGTGCGGGAAATTCTCCTACTGCGCTCGAACTTGAGGGAGATTCTGTGCTTCAGGTAAATGGCGGCAGTTTAACCGTTGCGCCGGAAACTGAGCTTAATTGCATCACTGGTAAAGCTGCTTTACAATCAACCGAAGTAGAGGTTGCTGCAGGCAGTGTTTCACTTACTTCACATATTTTCACATCGTATATTGAGCGGGTTAAAAATGTCGCTGGAACTGTTGATGATATCAGCCATGAATTTACCCGCCGTGTAAATAATTATTTCAGATTCACAAAAGAGCACGAAGATTGTCAGGCGGAATCCCGCAGGCAACTTGTGGACGAAACCATGACCATTCATAGTAAAAATACGGTTATTGTTTCCGAAGAACATGTTAAAATTGACGGCGAACTCATACACATGGGGTAGGAGGATGATATGTTTGCATTAACTCAAGGCGCAGGGATGGATTTTGGTTTTCCAGACGTTTGTCTGACTCCCATAATCGTACCTGTACCCATTCCGTATCCAAATATTGCGGAGTCTGCGACTACAGCTCCGGCTGCGTATAACGTACTCATCGATTGTATGCCGACCCTAAATCAGGTGTCACTTGGTTTAATTAGCGAGGGTGATGAGCCGGGTGTTGAACTTGGTGTCGTTTCCCATCTTGAATCGGGCCAGACTGAATATCTTGTAGGTTGCATTACTATTATGGCGGACGGTTTACCTGCACAGCGGTTGACCAGTGTTACAGGGCAGAATTGTCTCGCAGTGCTGCCTAATGCCCCAGGAATATGTATCTGCCCTAGTCAGGTGACTGTCCTGACGCTAGGATAACTAAGAGGAATTCATGACTAAAATAATTTTTATATCCATACTGGAAAAGAATGAGACAAAGGGAAAAAGGCTTTTTCAAACCGTGACCCGTTACGGGTTAGCGGTGAACGGACACTTCTGGTCTGATAATCTGGAAAAGATGGAGTGGGCCGGACCTATTGTAGAAATGGATAATCCGGAAGTTGGTGTATGGTTAATCAAGGGAACCAAGGCCAGCTTTGAAAATCCCAACATTCGTTTCGGACTTGGTCTTCTTGCGGCAGGAGTGCAAGCTCGTCGCGGTTACGGATTTCCGATTGTTTGTATCTGCGAAGATGGCGATTTGGATGTGCAGATGTTGCCGACCATGCTCAGAAATGCAGAGATCGTAGAAGAATCCAAGCTTGGCGCTAAGCTTGCGGCAAAAGCTAATATGCCTATTAAAAAGGTCGATCCGGAATATCGTTTTGATTTATATCCACTGCCCAGCCTTGGTTTATGGCTGGAAGTCGGTCCCGCCCCCGGTCATTCGTGGAAAGGCGCACTGCTTGGAGTTTCTGGCGGAGAGATTACTGCTCACGGCACTGGTTCTGCTGGAATGTTACCGGAGAAATGTGTGCTGAATTTCCCTATGAAGGGGCTTAAGCTTGAACTTGGCGGCAGTGAATATGTGGGCTGGGCTGTGAAAAACGAGCTGAGCGAAGGTGAATCATATTTTGTGAAGGTAACCGGTACGCCGGACAGCCTGCTTTTTGGTGAATTTTCGGAGGGCAATGATGCGGAATTGTTCTCGCTGTCTCTGAAATAGACTTCTGCTGAGATTGGTTTTTTACCAGTTGAATCCGAAGGTGAAAGGTTTGTTTCCAGTGAGAATTTCAGAATCAGGAGTAAATGTTATTTCGAGTGGAACAGAACCGTTAGTGTTTTCGCCAGCAGTGATCTTAAGGTCGCTTGGGACGGAGAATCCTAACGCTTGCATGAATAGAGATATAGCCTTCGCTAAGTCAATTTCAATGTCAACTATTTCAGCGTTATGAGTTTCGGATAATCGGATGATGAAGCCTGTCAGTTGGGAAAGGAATAGCCTGAAATTTAACGGGCCGCCGTCCATTGTTATTGATGTGGTCACAAAAACCTGATCTTTACCTATTGCGGCTACCATCGGTAAAATACCCGCTTGTTTGAAATCAGTTCTGCGCTCAGAATCGAGCGTTATTTCGAGTGGTGATGCATTTAGTCCTTCGGGTAACGGTAGGTTTTCGATTCGGACAGACCCACGGTCGGAAAAGCAAGTCGGGCGGCCATGTGTTGCAATGCTTTTGCAGCATAGCGCCCCGAGTGCCCACGCAGAACTGGACCATAAAGGTGCGGACTCAAATTGATGTGTCGGGCGAGCCATTATTCCGCTGACACAAGGAATAATCCAGCCTGCACCGGACTGGGTTCGCAATGTTTTCCAGCGGCCATACTCAGCTCCTTCAAGTAAACTCGGAATAAAACGTACGGAGTTCAGCTCCTTCCAATCTGATATCTCAAGAAATTTCGGTCCAATGGGGACAGCCGCTGGCGCAAGCATGGTTTCCGCAAAAGTCATAATTCGCTCAAGTTCAATCATAGCGCGAGGAGTATTGATGATGCTTTTATCTACAAGGATAAGGTCAGGCGGACTATCACCCAATTCACTTTCGAGCATATCAAGAACGGGGATGCAGTCTCCTTTCGGTAGTGGAATCAGAGTTAGATTCACAGTAGACTTGGTACCTGATGGAATTTGGCGGGTTAACAATTCTGCTCCTCGCCATGCCCCTTCCATCATCCTGAAATTTGGGTCATCGAAAACCGTCTGCAAAAGTTTATCGTGAATATCGTCGATTTGGTTTCCTACACTGGTGGAGCCACTACTAATTGGTGAACTTGTTTCGTTCGCGCCAATGTCTACCATGGACAGAATGTCATCGATAGCGCTGGCTTTTGACTCCGATTTGCTGGACTGACTAGCTTTCGGAAAAGTTATAAGCTGAGCTGTTCGTGGGTATTTTGTCTCTAGATCTGACGTCCCCCCATTCTTCACATATGCTTTCGCCTCAAGAATTTCTTTAATGAAGAGAGTATTCTTAGAGATATTCTTTGGTCTGAAATCAGCCATTTTTCTGATGCTGACTGCAATATTTCCATCTGGGCAAAGTTTTTTGTCCACTGGGATATTAAGAGTCGGAGCAATAGCGGCGACCGCATCGTTTAAGGAAAGGGAATTGACCGTTACGACCGGAGGTCTTTCTGTGTCCAATTCTGGAGAGAATGGACCGAGCGCTACTATGGAAAAAGGTGGTATTTTTATGTGCATAAGTCCTCCTTGAATGTGCTAATATTTACATAAG
>JAOZTO010000200.1 GCA_029942265.1 Desulfocapsa sp. | reverse complement strand
TTTATTTCCAGGGAAGTATGCTCAACCTAGTTTTGTCGATATTGATAATGATGGTGATTTTGATGTTTTTGCTGGTGCGGGGCATGGAATTGTTGCCTTTTATGAAAATATTGGCAATAATATTGCCTCGGATTTTATTGAAAAATTAGGCGTTGATAATCTCTTTAACAGTGTTGATGTTGGAGAACATTCCAGCCCGGATTTTGCAGATATTGATGGTGATGGTGATTCTGATGCTTTTATTGGGGAAAGTGCAGGAACTGTAGTAGCTTTTAAAAATACGGGATCTGCCCAAATCGCAAATATGGAGAAGTGGTCGGATAGTGACGCCATTTTAGCAGAGGTTTACGTAGGAACATGGAGTAGCCCTAGTCTGGTCGATATTGATGGAGACGGTGATCTTGATGCTTTTGTTGGTGCAAAATCGGGGAGAATTTTTTATTTTGAAAATACTGGTTCCATGAATATTCCAGCTTACACCAGTAAAATAGGCGACGATAATCCTTTTGATGGGGTTGGTGTCGGAAGAAATAGTACCCCTACTTTTGTCGATATCGATAATGACGGTGACGTGGATTGCTTTATTGGTGAAGATAACGGAAATATTAATTATTATAAAAATACAGGTACTATGATTGAACCGGTTTTTACTCAACAATTTGATGCCGATAATCTTTTTGATGGAATTGACGTTGGACGTCGGAGTCATCCCAGTTTTGTTGATATTGATGGTGACGGCGACATGGATGCCTTTGTCGGTGAGTCTGATGGGAATATCAACTATTACAAGAATAGTGGAACCAGCGATACACCAAATTTTCGTTTTTCTTTGGTTGGAAATCCTTTCAATGGTGTTGATGTCGGAGACACCAGTAAACCAACGTTCATAGATATTGATGGTGATGGAGATTTTGATGCTGTTATTGGTGAATATTCAGGTGAACTGAAATATTATGAAAATACCGGAACACAGAGTATAGCTGTGTTCACAGAACGGACTGATGAGAATAATCCAATGAATGGATTTGATACTGGCTCTGCAAGTAGTCCTATCTTTGCTGATATTGACGGGGATCAAGTTGTTGAATTATTCGTCGGAGCTTATAATGGTAAAATCTGGTATTATCGGAAATCATGTTTCCCTTGGGGAATGTTTATTCCAGCTTTTACTAGGAAATAAAAGTACCTAACGTTACGAATGGAGAAAACAGCTCATCAATCTTGTAGAAAAGTTGAAATCACCTCTTCTCCGCATTTTCTTGAATTTCTTGACACCCATAAAATCAGTATTGGCCTTACCACTTACCAGACCAATCGCCTTTTTTTGATAGGACTGAAACCGGATAATACTCTTTCTACTTTTGAAAGGCTATTTGATCGTCCCATGGGATTGCATGTAGAGTCCAATCGCTTGTTCTTAGCCACTCGCTTTCAGGTGTGGCAATTGGATAATATCCTAGAAACTGCAGAAGTTGATAAAGGATATGACTGCCTTTTTGTGCCTCGTGTAGGATATACAATCGGTGATCTTGATGTCCATGACTTGAGCCTCAACAACAAACAGCGTCCTCTGTTTGTAAACACCCTCTACAGTTGCCTGGCAACAATCAGTGACAGACACAGCTTTGATGTGGTCTGGAAACCATCGTTTATTTCCCGTTTATTACCTGAAGACCGCTGCCACCTTAATGGGTTGGCCATGGAAAATGATCAACCTAGGTACGTGACTGCTGTCAGTCGTTCCGATGTGGCTGCCGGATGGCGTGCCCATCGCAATAAAGGGGGGATATTGATCGATATTGATAGTAATGAGATTATTAGCGATTTTCTCTCTATGCCCCATTCACCAAGATTGTATCGTGGTAAACTCTGGGTGTTAAATGCGGGAACTGGCGAACTGGGTCATGTGGATTGTCGCAATGGTCAATTTAACCCTCTTACATTTTGTCCTGGGTACTTGCGTGGTCTTGCCTTCCATGATCATTTTGCGCTGGTTGCTTTGTCGTTACCACGTTACGAAAATGTGTTTAGTGGCCTCCCATTGGATAAATCTCTAACAGGGAGTGGGGTAGATGCAGTTTGTGGGATCATGGTTATTGATCTTGAAACTGGTATGACTGTGCACTGGTTACGTTTTGAAGGAGGATTGGTTACAGAACTTTACGATGTGCAGGTTTTGTCCGGTGTTCGTTGTCCAAGCTTACTAGGATTCGTAAATGATCAGGTAAAGCACACTATTACGTTTACTGATCAGTCCCAGATTGTTCGGCACATTCTGAGTACGGCGAAGAATGATTCTTCCAACAATACTGATATCTCGAAAATGTCGAATGAAACACCCTCCACTGTATCTCAGCGAGTTATTGTGATGCGTCTAATTCTGAGCAGTCAGGAGGTGGTGGATAAATATGCAGGTTTGACATATCCTTCTATTACTAAGAGATTAGCGGCCCAGCAATTACATGAACCTCTGTACTGTAGTTTACTAATCGATAACAATCAACTCGTGGGTATGGCTGTGGCAGAAATTGGGAATGATGGCACAGCTTTTCTCATTTCCTTTATGGTGCGTTCCTCTTGTCGTAAACAGGGCTTTGGCACCCGTCTGATTAGAGATATGGAACAACAGATGTGCGAACAGAGTGTGACAGCCCTTTCCGTGCAGTATAGAACTAACTGGAGGGCATGTGCACAATTGGAGCGTATATTGAGGAAATGTCATTGGTCGGAACCGGTTTTACATAGTTTGCAGTGTCGAACTGACATTGAACACATATCTAAGGCACCGTGGGTACAAAAGAATAAACTTCCAGCAAAATTTTCGATTTTTCCTTGGGCAGAAATTAGCGATGAAGAACGACAACAGATCTTGGATAGAACGGACTATCCTCCCTTTCTGACTCCATTCCAGGAAGAGGAGCGGATAGTATGGTCGACGAGTTTTGGTCTTCGAAAAAACGGTCATCTTATTGGATGGCTTGTAACCCATCGAACTCAAGAGGATACCGTACAGTACACCTGCTTGTTTATAGAACCTGGGCATCGCCATGCGGCCTGTGGCTTGAACCTGCTGGCTACTGCGATTTGTAATCAAATCAAACTCAAGATACCTTTTTTCATTTTTATGATTAATGCTGGAAATAATGCCGGCCGAAACTTGACTAACCGCAGGATTGTTCCCTACCTGCTTTCTGCGGTTGAAACGAAGTATTGTACGAGGAGCTTACCCGAGAATCGACATTTTGTTCAGAATCGGGATGATTTCTAAAAATAAGCACCGGCATATGTGTGATTTTGATAACGGGGAAGGGGGATGGGGGTGACTTGGATGAAAATGAGTGGCTGCCTTGAGGAAAATATCCTCTTGTAATAATTACAATATAGAATAAAATACCTCAGATTTTGTGTTGGATGACTGTACAATTAATGATAGCTGTTATGGATTAAGGTATTAATATGTTTGATACAATAGTTGTGGGGGCAGGTTTTGCTGGATCAGTGTTGGCAAGACAATTGGCTAGCGTCAATAATAAAAAAGTGTTGCTTGTAGAAAAGCGACAACATATTGCTGGTAACTGCTACGATTCATACGATGAAAACGGTGTACTCGTTCACAAGTATGGGCCCCATCTTTTTCATACATCTAATAAGGAAGTCTTTAGCTACCTTAATCAGTTTACCGACTGGAGTGAGTATCAGCATCATGTCCTTGCAGTTATAGACGGGCAAAAGGTTCCACTCCCTTTTAATCTCAATGCGTTGGAAATGCTTTTTCCTAAAAGTATGGCCGAATCTCTTGAGAAGAAACTTATAGCACGATTTGGTTTTGGAATGAAAGTTCCTATTCTCGAATTAACACAGACCGATGACGCTGAGTTGAAAGTACTTGCTGATTTTATTTACGACAAAGTGTTCGTAAACTATACAGCAAAACAGTGGGGATGTTCACCAGATGAAATATCCTCAGAAGTAATGAGCCGGGTTCCCGTTTTTGTGTCTCGTGATGATCGGTATTTTCAGGATACGTATCAAGTTGTTCCTACACATGGTTATACAAAGATGTTTCAGAGTATTCTCGATCATCCTAATATTCACCTTATGCTGAACACCAACTATAATGATATTGTGTCGGTCGATGCAAAATCGGGAACAGTTGCTCTTTTTGGTAATGATTTTAGCGGCGATTTTATTTTTACGGGTATGATAGATGAGTTGTTTTCTTTTACATTTGGAGAATTACCCTATCGCACCATTGATTTTAGTTTTAAAACTCTTCAGAAAGAATACTTCCAGGAAGTTGCCACCGTTAATTATCCCAATAACTATGATTTTACTCGTATAACCGAGTTTAAATGGATACACGACCTACAGACAAAGAACACCACCCTTTTAAGGGAGTATCCAAGAGATTACAAAGGGGTCGCCAATGAAGATGAAAATCCATGTTATCCAGTGTTTAAAGATGAAAATGTTTCACGATATAATCAGTACAAAGAGCTTGCTGTACAGTTTCCTCAAATAACCCTCCTTGGCCGTTTGGCGGAATATCGTTATTACGATATGGATGATATGGTTGCCCGTGCTTTGGAAGTTTTTGAACATAAATTTGCCTGAGTTCCTTACCAAAAAAAATATGGCAATATCAACACAAATCAAATTGAGCATCGTTTTTCTCAACTTTAATCGTCTGGAAGAAACTCGCTACACAGTTGAGCGACTACTTGCAATGACAGAAGGGCGTTCTGACATTGAAATCATAGCAGTCGATAATAACTCCAAAGATGGAACAGCTGAGTTTTTACAGAAACAAAGCTCAATTACTTCACTCCTGTTACCAGATAATGGTGGGATTTCCGGGTATAACGAAGGTTTTAAACTTGCTGTGGGTAAGTATATTCTAGTCCTTGATGATGATTCTTGTCCCCATACCATAAAGACCCTTGATCTGTTGATTTCACTGCTTGACGAAAACACACAGATAGGAGTAATTGCCTGTCATATCGAGACTCCTGCCGGCATACCCCAATGGAAGTGGCATCTTCCCCAAGAACATAAGTACGGGATATCTCCTTTTTTCATAGGATGCGGTTTTGCAATACGAAGAGATCTTTTTGAAAAAATTGACTGGTATCCAGGAGAATTTTTTATTTATCAAAATGAAATTGACGTGAGCTTTAAAGTCAGAATGGAAGGGATGGAAATTTACTACCATCCCGAATGCCGAGTAATACACAGAGGTGTTCTAAGTGCAAGAGGTGGCTGGCGTCGCGTCTATTACCCTACTAGAAATACTCTGTGGCTTATAAGAAAGTATTATCCCCAACCCATGGCAACATATATGATAG
>JAOZTO010000199.1 GCA_029942265.1 Desulfocapsa sp. | reverse complement strand
CCTTTAGCCCTACCGAATAATAAGATCATGTAACTCGTTTACATCATCGTCCTGAACTGGAAATTCTTTCTCCAGGACATCTCCTATCATTTTAATAGCGTCACAGAGAGCTTGACATTGTCTCTGTGCTCGGATTCCATCGGTGATCACAGTAACTGCATCACTCCATTGTTCATTGGGAATACGATCATCAATGCCACTGTCAGCAATAATCCAGGCACGACGTTCAAGAAGGGAAATATAAATAAGAATCCCATTCGCATCCCCTGTTTTATGGAGATGTTCTGTGAAAAAAGCTGTGAAAGCTGCATTGTGTACCTCCACATCCATCTCATCGCCATAGAGAAACCAGCGTTTTAATTGCGGATAATACGTAATTAAAAATTGAACAACAAGAAAAACGGGAATAAATATTGTTAGGAATACCCACAAATTACTGGATTCCAACCAAAACATTCCTGCTAGAAACGGGGTTATACTAACTGCTGTCAGTAAGGCAACAAATGCTGCACCACGAATTGCCGCAAGCGGATACCCATGGCTTTCACATACCAGCATAGGAACCAGTTCACCGGAAGTTCGAAGTTCAGCTTGATGCACCGCGTCACGAATATGTTTTTGCTCTTCATCACTAAAAAATGATCGGGCAGTTGATTTACTTTTCATAATTCACCATCCTCCAGATGCACCGCCGCCACCAAAGCCGCCACCACCACCGCCAAATCCACCACCAAACCCACCGGATGATCGGCCAAAACCGCCACCGCCAGTATAAAATCCCCCACCACTACTGCCACTTGCGGCAGACAATGAACTCACAAACAATCCGCCAAGAAGTCCAACAGGAATAAGTGCTAATAGCCATAATCCTATTTGCGGCATAAACAACATTCCGAGAACTGGTGATGCTACTCCACCTACTATTGCAGCCATCTTCTTTTTCTTGTGAAAGGCTCTGCCAATAAAGGAAAAAGCAAATATAAGGAGAAATATCAAACCATAAGGATCATTTGCCTGATTATTTTGAGGAGCCGTATCCTTTGCTGTATATTCACCCTTCACAGCAGCAATCATCGCCACAATACCATCACGTATGCCTTCATCGAAACGTCCTTCTTTAAAACGAGGTACTATTTCCCTGCTAATAATTCGACCTGCAAGTAAATCTGTCAGCCGACCTTCAAGTCCGTAGCCCACTTCAATCCGAATTTTGCGTTCATCTCTTGCGACAAGCAAGACTGCCCCATTGTCCGAACCTTTTTGCCCAATCTTCCACGCTTCAGCCACCTGCATGGAAAACACTTCCAACGTTTCCCCATCAAGGCTTGGAATAGTGAGCAAAACAATCTGCGTGGAGTCCGTTTTTTCAAACTGAGCAAGCATGCTCTCAATATCTGCCTTTGTTTGTGGATTCAGCATATTAGCTGTATCGTTCACTCGTCCCGCAAGCTTAGGGACTTCGAGAGCAGCAAGCGGTACAGCAAAGCAGAGAAACAAACCTGCAACCAACAGAGCAGTAGCTAAGCTATATTTACTTCGACAGATCGAGATATTAAACATTTTCAATTCTCACAAGATAACCCTTTGATAGTTTTTCAAAATGCCTGACTTCGCTTTTCCGGAATCAAATACTAAAAAGTCACCTTAGGAGCTGTTTTAGCACCCTCGTCCGCCTTGAAATACTCTTTGCGATCCAGGTGAAGCAAAAACTTGTTCGTTAAGCTTGCAGGGAGTTGACGGATAGCCCCATTAAATGAGGAAACCGCAGCATTGTAACGCTGGCGAGCCACATTAATGCGATTTTCAGTTCCTTCAAGTTGGTTTTGCAGATCAAGAAAATTCTGATTGGCTTTCAGATCTGGATACCGCTCAACGACAAGCATCAATTTAGATAACGCTGAGGTTAATTGTCCCTGTGCCGCCTGCATTTTTTGCATAGCCGCAGGATCGCCAAGGTCTTTTGCCGAAATTTGCGTTGAACCGGCCTTGGATCTGGCATCGATAACGCCTTGCAAAGTCTCCTGCTCATGTTTAGCATAGCCCTTTACCGTTTCCACAAGATTCGGGATTAAATCTGCGCGACGTTGCAGGGTAGCCTCTACATCTGCCCACGCTTTAAAGACACCTTCTTCTTGTACCTGTAGACTGTTATAGCCGCAACCGGACAATACAACTGTTAATATTCCAACAATAATCAATGTAATTCGTTTCATGATAGCTCCAGTATAAAGTTGTCAGTTATCAGTTATCAGGTATCAGGTAAATATTCGGCTAGCTCCCCATCATGGTTAGTCTGTTTTGAACCCAACTCGAATATTTACGTTATCAGTGTTCAGTAATTACAGGGCGTTATTCTGTTACTGATAACTGACTACTGATAACTGACTACTGATAACTGATAACTTTCCCGTCACTGTAAATGCAAATGAATATCCAATTAATTGCTTTTTTCTTGATATGTTTACGATGTCTGTAATGTTTATGTTTGAGCAGGATAATTGACAAAACCGTATATCTCAACTATTATTTTCACAATTACTATCCACATATCAGTTGTATCTTCAAATTTTCCATAAGGCACTATGATCGGTTCAAAACATCTTTTTTTTATTGGAGTTTTATTCATAATACTCTGCGCAACAATTATTTCTGCAACCGGCATGGGATTTCTAAAAATCTCGCCAATTGAAGTTATTGAAATACTTTGGAGCCAGTTCACAGGACAGTCCCCTGAAGGGATCAATCCGACATTTCCATTTGTGGTAATGGAGGTGCGACTACCACGGATTCTCACAGCAGCACTGGTTGGTGGTGGACTTGCTGTTGCAGGAGCTGTTTTTCAAGCAATACTCCTCAATCCACTTGCCGACCCATACACACTGGGAATATCATCAGGTGCTGCATTTGGAGCATCACTGGTTATAATTTTGACTATCTTCGGGATTGTTATTCCACCATGGTTTTCCATTCCTGTTTTTGCCTTTTTAGGTGCTATTGCAACGCTCATTGCTGTGTTCTCGCTTGCCTCAACGGATACTAGCCTTTCCTCAAATACACTTATACTTTCCGGTGTCATCATTGCAGCTATCCTTTCAGCGGGTATTGGATTTATTAAATATCTTGCAGATGAACAAGTTGGAATCATTATTTTCTGGCTTATGGGAAGCTTTGTCGGAAGAACCTGGGGGGATGTCTTGACAACATCAATAATTATATTTCCCGGCCTCTTATTTACTCTCTATTATGCCCGGGATCTTAATATTATGGCACTTGGCGAACGCACAGCAAACACACTCGGAGTAGATAGTAGTCGCATTAAAAAACAGTTACTGATCTGTGCATCGCTTATAACCGCTATTTCTGTTTCTGTTTCTGGGATTATAGGGTTTATCGGTCTTATTGTTCCCCATTTATTGCGCATGGTACTTGGCCCTGATAACAGGATACTACTTCCAGCCTGTTTCCTCGGTGGTGCAATTTTGTTACTAGGAGCTGACACCATCACCCGTGCATGGTTGCCTTCTGAGATACCCATTGGCGTCCTTACATCACTGATTGGCGGGCCGTTTTTCTGTTATATTTTCCGCAAAAAACAAATGGCTCTGCACTCATGATTTCCTCACAAAAAACGGCTGGCCTTCTTTTTCAACTCGCCGGACTTTCTTTTGCATATCAAAAACATCCAGTGCTGCATGATATTGATCTACAGCTTTATAGTGGCAAATTTTATGGTGTTATTGGTGGGAACGGGAGCGGAAAATCAACTCTTCTTGAGTTATTAATGGGCACTCTTTTACCACTGAACGGAACAATTACTTATAGAAAAAAACTTTTAGCAAACTATTCCAAAAAAGAGCTGGCCACAAAACTCTCCCTGGTTCCACAACATTTTTCCATGGATTTTGATTACAGGGTATATGATATTGTGCTTATGGGGCGACATCCACACATTCCCCGTTTTGCTTCACCAGCACAGCACGATAGAGAGATTGTTACACAGGCCATGGTCACAATGGATATCCTTGATTTACAAAATCGCCCCGTTACCGCTCTATCCGGCGGTGAACTACAGCGTGTGGTTATGGCTAGGGCTTTGGCTCAGGAATCTGAAGTGTTAATCCTTGATGAAGCAACGTCAAATCTTGATATTCAACACACCATTGCAATTATGCAGGTGATGCGAAAACGTGTAGTTGAACAAGGATTCACAATAATTGCTGCAATCCATGATCTCAACCTTGCCGCTGCTTTTTGCGATGAATGCCTTGTTCTAAAAGATGGACAAATATATGCCAAAGACACCGTTGACAATATTTTTACCAGTGATCTGTTACAAACAGTTTTTTCAGTGGAAGCCGTCGTTGACAACAATACAATGACAAAACACCCTCAAATACAGTTCAAATACCAGTGATATGTTACTATTTATTCGTTATCTTATAGTTTTTATTTTTGTACTTACAGGATTCACTTCTTCTCAAGTGTTTGGTGCTGAAAACAATGCCCCTTACAAACGAATCATATCCCTCTACCCGGCACATTCTGAAAATCTAACGGCCTTAGGACTCGAACAGGAACTAATCGGCATTGCCGTAAGTGACACATATCCACCAAAAATACTTGATAAACAACGATTTAGTCATCACGATAATGCAGAAAAATTTATTGCAGCAAATCCAGATCTGGTACTTATAAGGCCGATGATTGAACATTCTGCGCCAAAACTTCTCGAACAGTTGCGCAGAGCAGGAATAGTAGTCATTTCGCTACAACCTAGAAGCGTTGACGAGATGTTTGGTTATTGGCAAGAACTAGGCAAGCTCACCGGAAAAGATCGGGCAGCACAAGAGATGATTTCATCATTTAAAGACAACCTGAAAACCAATGCAAAAATCCTGCAATCCATCCCCATCACAAATCGTCCCAAAGTCTATTTTGAATCCATCCATGCAAAAATGAAAACTTTTTCGCCCACATCCATTGCTCTATTTGTTTTGGATCAGGCTGGAGGAATTAATATTGCCGTTGATGCAGAGGCTAGAAAAAATAGTAATATTGCCGCATATGGAAAAGAACGCATCCTGTCACATGCCAGCGAAATAGATATTTTCCTTGCCCAAAAAGGGCGAATGAACAGGGTTACAAAGAAGGACATACTGCAGGAACCTGGTTTTTTAGCTATCAAGGCAATACGTGAACAAGAAGTCTACCTTGTCGACGAGCAACTTGTGTCACGCCCAACACAGAGAATTTTGAAAGGTATTGAAACTGTCAGAAACATTCTCTATCATTAGAATCCAACACAACGATTCTATCAATAATATTTTGACAATAGAACATTACATGGTAATTGTTTATATTT
>JAOZTO010000198.1 GCA_029942265.1 Desulfocapsa sp. | reverse complement strand
GCTTCATACAGCAGGGCATCACGATTTTTCTTTCTGGAATAGTTAGATAAAATCAGTTCAACAATCTCATCTTTATGCTCTAGGGCATAGCGCCAACCTTCATTGCTGGCTTCAATAAAATTTCTGGTTTGCTCTGGATGTTTATCAGCCTGATCGTCGCTGGTAAACAGATACATCTCTCCCATACTACGCATATAATTTGACAGTTCAATGACATTAAAATCTATACTTTTCTGCTCAAGTTCAAACGGTTCATTGCTTATAAAGGCAGACATTGCATCCACCTTGCCCTGAATAAAGGCATCGCTATTAAAGCTATGAGGAATAATTTCAATATCCTTCCCGACCTGCAAACCTTCCTGTTTAAATGCAAGTTTCAGTAGTGGAGAATCCAGATCCTTCTCTGCTATCATCAGACGTTTTCCACGCAAATCCGCCACACTTTCAATTTCTGGTGACGCAAGAAGAACAAGAGCTAATCGTTTGAAATAGTTCGCTAATAATTTAACAGGTTTGCCTTCAAGCCTAGCCTGTATAACGGAGCTATTATACATACCGTACTGGACTCGCCCAGACAGAACCTCATCCACCACATCCATGCCATCGCTGTATTCACGTAACTCGACTTTGAGACCATGTTTTGCGTAAAAACCCTTATGGATAGCAGCATAAAACCCAGCAAATTCAAATTGATGCTTCCATTGAAGTTGCAGGGTAACAGCCTGTAATTCCAGTTCTTGAGCCTGAGATAAAGGTATCCAGCAGAAGAAAATACTCAGAAAAAATATGATTGATCGTATTGGATTCATTGTGATATAAAGCGCATACGTTTTTAAAAAGCTAACTCATTATCGGAACAAATTATATTACCTTTCCATAATTTAATCACACCTGTTTTTTTTACAACATCATTCATGTCAAAATCCATATTAACCATTCGTACTCACCACTAAAACACCATCCTTCAATGTTGACTCAGGTGCAACAATTACAGTGTCTCCGGCAGTAATCCCTTTGGTAACCTCAGCATTCTGGTCATTGACTATGCCAATCTCCAAATCAACCAGAACGGTTTTTCCTGCCTGTACAACATATGCCTGCCACTTTCCAGAATTTCCACGAAACAGAACTGTACGGGGAACAATAACTGCATCCTTTTGTTTATCTGTAAACACACGCACACGCACACGATACTCCAAACCAAGGGCACGACCTTTTCTCTTTAATATCGCTAAATCATCTGGTTGAAAATCTATTATAACCGGCACACGCTGCTGCTCAACACCAAGGGATGACAGTTTGGTAAATCCCTGCGGTTTTACCTGTGTTACCGTACCACGAACAGGCGTATCACCGATTGCTTCACCACGAATACTAACGCTATCACCGACCTGAATACTCACAGCTTCTTCTGTCAGAACATCTGCTGTAACACGCATAGCATCAAGATTTCCGATATCCAGTAGTGGGTCTCCCGCCTGCATGACCTTTTCATTCCAAACATATCTTTTAAGAATAACTCCCTGGACAGGACTCTTTACATCAGTGCGTTTCAGGCGACGGCCAACATACAAAGGCAACAATTTTGTAGCAGAATAGAGTGCCTGCATTGAGTAAGAATCCGCATGATTCTGTTCAAGCTCCACCTTACTTTCAAGAAAATCCTTACGTGCTTTTTTTTCTACCAATTCACTGGTTTGTTCTTTTGAATAGAGCTTTTTTTGTGCTTCCCAAAGCCATTCTGAAAAATCCACATTCGCCTGTGATGCCTTTATCTGAGCGACGGAGGCCTTGACAGCATTCATCATCGCATCAACAATATCATGGCTTTCTTCCATGGCATTTTCCAGATCGGCCTTATCAAGTGTAGCCAGTACCTGACCTTTCTTAACAGCCGTTCCAGCCGTCAGTACTATCGGCTGTATACGTCCGTTTTCAGGCATGGTTATATGGTAAACATGAGGCAGAGTTGTTCTGGCACGTTCATCTATATATTGATAAATAGTGCCTTTCGAGGCTACAGCAGTCTGTACTGGTGTTTTTCGGGTCAACTCGGTATATGCTCCTAAGCCAACAAGTAGCAAAACAACAATACCAATAACGATTTTCCCAAATTTTCTTTTCGGTTTATTTGCCATACTCTGTTCCTTGTTGTTGATTATTATCGGGTTGGGTTCAAAAACAGCCCAAACTCAAATCACATTACCCTTTCATACTTAATGCCTCAGTCCAATTAAGCTTCAGAATGCTTCGATGCACAACCCACTGTGCAGTAAGAACAAAAAGAACTGCCAGCACAAAGGTATAACCCCATGTACTAAAAGCAACATAGGTTGGAAATGAAAAAGCATCGGTCTGATACGATTGTAACATACCCGCAAGGAGATAATATCCCAGCGGCATTCCTAAAATAGCACCGATGACATTAAGAACCATATTCTCTCTTAAAAAAATACTGCTTACTTCGCCCGGTGTATAGCCAAGCACACGAAACGTAGCAATTTCACGTTTACGTTCTGAAATAGCAATCAGGGAGGCATTTAACACAGAACCAAAGAAAATGATCGCTGCAAAAAGAACCATAACTGCCGACATGACCAACATAGACTGGAACTGAACCTGCATTGCCTTCTTCTGTTCTTGAACATCACCAATCGTTTGAGTTTGCGGCATTTCCTTTAGATGTGCATAAAAATTTGTCTTTTCTGCTGGGGTAAATGCAGTTTTCAGTTGTATATCAGTTATAGTTGATGATTCTCCAAGCATATGATTTAAATAATTATAATCTGCATAAACAACCATACCGAGCATACTTTTAATGATTTTCACAACTGTTATTTCATGTTTCTGCCGTATTCCCTTTACCGGAGTAAAATAAATCGTATCGCCTTCCTGTACATCAAGCAGTTTTGCCATCCGAACTGTTATTAAAACACCTGTTGACGGCACCGAAACAACCTTACCTGCGGCATCATGGGGAACAGTCATAATCCCGTCTGGCAGTAATCCAGTGATAACACCTTTCTTCTGATGATTCTTGCTGACAAAAGTACCTGCAACATTAAACAATGGCTCAGCCTTCAACACACCGGGGATACGCTTTGCCATATCGAGTGCTTCTTCCGGCTGTTCATTACGAAAGGAAACTGAAAAATCATTACGCATGACTTTGTCAAACTGGAAAGAAATCATCATATCTGTTGAATTGTTTAAGCCAAGAGCCATAACCACAACAGCAGCACCAAGAGCACCAGCAAGAATAGCAATAATTGAACGAACTTTATTACGAAGTTGACCACGAAGAATCATCTGCCAGCGAAAATCAAGCTGCGCCCAAAACCATGTCCAACGTTCAAGAAACACTGATCCACCAACTGGAGGAGCCTGTTCCTGCATGGCTTCCGCAGGATTTAATTTTGCAACGAGTCGGACACCATGGACCGTACCCAAAACTGCAAAAACCAGTGCTATCGCTTCGCCAGATACCATTATTCCCGGATACAGTTGATTCGCCAAATGTGGAAATTCAAAGAATCCTTTGTAGAGAATGGTCATACTTCCGGAAATCAAATAACCTAATAGACATCCGGCCAGCCCGCCAAGGACACCGACAACAATGCCAAATTGAATAAAATGCCAGAATATCTGTTTATTGTAATATCCCAATGCCTTTAAAGTTCCCACAATTGTTCGCTGCTGTTCGGCAATACGAATCATCAATACGTTGAGTATGAGAGCGGCAATAAGCAGAAACATAATCGGTAAAAATGTAGCCATGGACTGCACACCGCTCATTTCAGACGACAAGGTAGCATTGGACATCTGGTTTTTCAGCAGATAACTGGTGAATACGCCATTATTATCAAGTGCCTCGGTTAGCTGTTTGAGAATAGCAGATGGATTATGTTGAAGTGCATCAGGTGTAAGCATACCCACCACATTGTTACATGCACCATGGAAGCCAAAAACATCTTCCATATAGTCCCGCTTCATAAAGAAAACGCCATAGTTCTTTGCCTGCGCTACAAGACTTCCCGGAGGAGTACAGTAGATAAATTCCGGGCTGATTGCAGTGCCGATAACATATACTTTCTTGCGCTGTCCATCCATAATCAAATGTAGCATATCACCCGGTTCAATATCACGTGCCTTGGCAAATTTTTCCGATACAATGACCTCATTTCTGCGAGTTGCAGTGAAATAGCCACCACTCGTAATAATAAAATCGTTGATAACCGGTTTTTGCTCCGAAGGCATGGACAGCGCCATGCCGGACACAAGCTGTTCGACACCTTCAAGATCAACACGAATGGGAAAACTAATACGCTCGCGTAAGTCAGCAACACCGGGAAGTTTGCGTAATCGTTCCACTTCATTAAGTGGTGCTTTTTTCAGGTCAATCCAAAAATCAGCCATTCGAGACTGTGCATAATAGTGGCTTTTAGCCTGACTGAGATTAACATAGGTTGCAAGCATTCCAATATAAGAACCTACGCCAATTGCAACAATTGCACCAACAGCCAGCAGCATACCTCGGAGTGCAACGAGATCTCGGCGCCGTTTTTTATCGAGAACACTCACCAGTCAAGGTCCTTAGCTTTTTTGGGTTTGGGATTGTTTTGAACTCTTGCCACCATTCCGTCACTAATTTCGATAATCCTGTTAGCAAATTGAGAGATAGGACGAGCATGGGTAATCATTACGATGGTTGTCCCCATATCCCGGTTCAATTTTTGAAGTAAATTTAGAACAATGATACTTGTTTCATGATCAAGCGCCCCTGTGGGTTCATCACACAACATCAGACGCGGTTTTTTGGCAAGCGCACGGGCAATGGCTACACGTTGCTGTTGGCCACCTGAAAGCTGTGCAGGAAAATGCCCCAAACGATCCCCAAGCCCAACCATCTCCAGTGCTTTTTCTGGATCCATTGGATCATCACAAACTTCGGTGGATACCTGTACATTTTCAGTTGCCGTCAACGTGGGTACCAGATTGTAAAATTGAAAAACAAAACCGATATGTGTTCGACGATACTGCGTTAGCTGTTTATCTGTAAATTCAGCAATATTGTGATTATCGAAATGAATTTTCCCAGAAGATGGGCGATCAATGCCGCCAATCATATTAAGAAGAGTGCTTTTTCCGGAACCGGATGCACCCAAGATAACAGTTAACTCACCACGAGTAATATTTGCATCAATACCTCGGAGTACGGGGACTTTCACCTCTCCCATGGTGTATGTTTTGAATAAATCCTCAATTGCCAGTTCCACTCCATCATCGGGCGACTGCAAGTCTTTTTCATTTTTCATTACTGTCACTCTCAAAATATGTCTTTTGTGTATTTATGAGTCCGTTGATTTAATAGCATTTCGAAGTCTCGTACCTCGCTATCT
>JAOZTO010000197.1 GCA_029942265.1 Desulfocapsa sp. | reverse complement strand
TTAAACAAAATGATACAGAGAAAAGCTATTGATTTTCACGCAGGAAGGTTTGGTATGTTTCTTTGCGCTGTCGTTTTCTCGATAGTGTTTGTTAATTCTACAGCGTTAGCTAAGACAATTAAACTAACCTATGCAACCAATACGGCTCCTACACATCTTAGGGGGGAAGCAGAAAAAATGTTTTTGGAGGAAATCGAAAAACAATCTAATGGGCAGGTTAAGGTTAATCCGTTTTGGGGGCAGTCATTGCTCAAGGGAAAGGAAATCTTGAAAGGGGTTAACGACGCTGTTGTTGATATGGGTCATGTTAATGCCAACTATTACCCCAAACGGTTGATCCTTAACGGTTCATTAGGCTTGATCCAACAGGGGCCAGTAAAATACAACAACAAAATGTGGACTTATGACTCAATCTTTAAAGAAATACCACAACTGGAAGAAGAGTTTAAAAAATTCAATCAGAAAATCATTTATTATTATTCAGTCTTACCTTTAGCCATAGCCTTCACAGATCCTGTGGTCAAGATTGCTGATTATAAAGGTAAAAGAATTCGATCATCTAGTCGATGGGTGTTGGCAATTTTAAAGGGTACTGGAGCTATCCCAGTTTCAATTCCATGGGGTGACTGCTACATGGCATTACAAACAAATGCAATTGAAGGTGTTAACACCAACTATGACAGTATTCGCCGTGCAAAATTAGATGAAGTTGCCACAAATATTTTTATAACCAAAGAACTTTGGGTTTCTACTCCCTATTTGATAACAATGAACTTGGATAAATGGAAAAAACTTCCAAAAGAAATCCAGAAAAACATTGAAGACGCTGCAATAGCAAGCCGCTCACGCTTCACCAACAGTTATGAAAAATGGTTTGAACGCACAGTAGAGGATCAACAAAAGATGGGCGACACCGTGACGTTAGCCAGTAAGGAAGATATTGACACATGGGTGAATCTACCAGAAGTTAAAGAGGTCGAACAGCAGTGGATCACTGAAGCCAAAGCAGGAGGAGCCGGTGATGCAGAAGTCGTTCTGGAGCGAATAAAACAGATTGTTAAAGAAGGTATTGAGCGGGATCATAACTAAGGTAAAGGCTAACAACAGCCAGAGCTGATGACACAGATCTGGCTGTTACCTTTGGTGCTTTGTATTTTTTCAGTATCCTAACTGGGAGAACTCGGCATTTATTGAAAAAACAACAAGAAGCACATATGCCGTATAATCAACAGCTTGTGAGCTTTGTTACTTAGAAGCAAAAAAAACACCTAGGAGGGCGTTGCCCCCCGCTTAATGGGCTTAAGAGATCATATGCGAAGATATATTACAGTTTTAAGTAGGTTGTTTGCAGAATTATGCGGATGGTTATTGATCGTTCTCATGCTACTATTGGTGGTTGACTTTGTTAGTCGAGGATTTTCAATGCCGATTGTAGGAACATCTGAGATTGCAGTCTTTGTGATGGTTGCTACAGTTTTTTTAGGGTTGGCTCATTGTGAGCATGAAAGTGGCCATGTTCGCTTGGAAATGATTCTATGTCGTTTTTCTCAACGTGTTCAATTGTATATCAATCTGGTTTGCTATCTTATAGCCATTGTTGCAATTTCGTTTGCGCTATTTGCGTGTGGAGATAATGCACTAAGTGCCTTTCAGGACCACGAAGCAATTGCCAGCCCGGTTTTGCTATTAACATACCCGGTTAAATTTGTGATGACCATAGCACTATTTTTCTATCTTTGTCAGCTGGTAATTAAAACAGCTGAATTGGTTAGTCAAATAACCAATAAACATAAAGACATAAAAATAAATGGCGTAGAAGATAAAAAGTCACCAGCCAAAACCTGCTGTTGATCTGCTGTCGCAAATAAACTCTAATCTGGTTTCACATCTGCTTATCAAAATTACATAGCTATTGAGGATTATAATGGATTTTACGATTGTTGGCATTTTAGGGATTATCTCCCTTCTTGTGCTGTTAGGTTTAGGTGTCCATCTTGTTATTGATTTTCTCATTGTTGCTCTTGTTGGAACTTCACTTTTAATCGGATTAAAACCTGCCCTGTCGATGTTGGGGGATACTTTATATTATTCTATTGCGTCACCTACATTTTGTGTACTGCCGCTATTTATTCTAATGGGTTCCTTCGCTGCCAGGGGAGGATTTGCCAGTACAGCCTATGAAAATGCACACATATTAGCAGCTAGGATTCCTGCTTCTCTTGCCATTGCGACATCTTTTGGCAGTGCCATCTTTGCATCAATTTGTGGTTCGTCTTTAGCTACCGCTACAATATTTGGCAAGTTGGCATATCCACAAATGAAAAAATATGGGTATGATAAATTTTTTACGCTTGGAAGTATCTCCTCATCGGGAACATTCGCCTGCATGATTCCACCCAGCGGTATGTTTATCCTCTTTGCAATCTTTACCGAACAGTCAGTAGGAAGACTTTTTATGGCCGGTATTATCCCGGGATTATTGACAGCAACAATATACGCTATATCAATGATTGTCAGAGCAAAAATGAATCCTACTCTGGCTCCTGTAGTACCAAGCGAAAAAGATGTTACTGTAAAAAACAGGTTTCAAGCATTGGGCCGAATGTGGCCGATATTCTTTTTGGCAACCCTTGTTATTGGTGGTATTTATTCAGGGATTTTCACTTCAACCGAAGCAGGTGCAGCCGGAGCATTGGGAGCGCTGGTTTTTGGATTGTGGCAGGGTAAACTCCGCCGAATGAAAGAGGTAAAAGGAGCCTTAAGAGAGTCGGCTCGCACTACATCTATGCTGATGTTTATAATTATTGCCGCACTCTATTTCAGTAAATTTCTGGCACTTACACAGATCCCGACTCAGTTAGCAGATTTCCTGCAAAACTGGGATGTGCCTCCTTTGGTGATCTTGACGTGCATAATGGGCGTATGGCTTGTCCTCGGTATGTTTATAGTGCAGGCAGCAGTTTTCGCATTGACACTTCCAATACTCTTTCCTGTGGTAGTCGCTTTGGGGTATGACCCTGTATGGTTCTGTGTCATCGCCATGAAGCTCAATGAAATTGCTGGAGTTACACCGCCTGTTGGCTTAAATGCTTTTGGCCTTGCCGGGGTAACTGGCGACGGAACTAAAGTAGAAGATGTTTTTATGGGTGTTTGGCCTTTTATCCTTTGCGATGTCATCGTTCTGATTATGTTATTTCTTTTTCCTCAAATTGTATTGTATCTGCCAAATGCTATGCTTGGAAATTAAGAGTCGTCTGATTTCATTATATTCAGACCTCGTAAATATTTCCGTCAACTATCCTGTTTATTACGTAGCAACAGTAAGATAATGAAAGTTGGTCGGTCTGAGTTGTCAGTTGTCAGTGTTCAGTAATTGCATAGAGTTATTTTGTTACTGATAACTGAACACTGACAACTTTCCCGTCGCTGTAAATGCAAATGAATGTCCAATATAATTGCTTTTTTCTTGATATGTTTACGATGTCTGATATTAAAACTTAGGAAAACAATATGCCAATCTCGTATGATATATTATTGAAAAGTGGTTTGGTGGTTGATCCACTGAATGGTAGAAATGGAATTTTTGATATTGCTGTTGCAGATGGTAGAATTGTCAGGGTTGACAGAGATATCAATCCTGAAACTGCACGTGAATGTTTTAATGTAGAAAACCGGATAGTTTTTCCAGGGATTATTGATTTGCATGTACATGCCTCTTCATGGCTTGGCGGGAAATTTTCACACAAAATGATGGCTCTTGCCGGAGTTACAACCGCACTCGATATGGCAGGGCCAATAGACAGTGTGCTTGATTGTGCTGGCAGGTATGGTGCCGGCCTCAATTTAGCATGTGTGCAGCACGTCAGACCTGGTCAAAATGTGAATGGAGTGGATCCACAGAAAAAAGACATTCAAAAACTACTTGATGAAAGTCTCTCTAAAGGTGCAATTGGTCTTAAGATCCTTGGCGGTCATTATCCTATGTCGCCAGAGGCAACAGCACGTACAATTGAAGTAGCCAGTGCCCAAAATGCTTACATTGCCTTCCATGCCGGTACTCTCAAGGAAAAATCCGACATAAACGGATTCCATGAAGCTATCGATCTGGCGCAGGGTAACAATATCCACATGGCTCATATAAACAGTTATTGCCGGGGTCACGTCAAGCCTCACATGCTGGAAACAGAAGAAGCCATTAAGGCTCTGAAAGAAAATCCCAACGTGTGGTCAGAATCTTACCTGTCACCGATGAACGGAACCAGCGGTAAATGTATAGATGGTATTCCTGAAAGTAAAGCGACCTGCCAGTGCTTGGAGGCTGGTGGTTTTGATGCATCTGAAGAAGGCATGAAGGATGCAATTGTAGCAGGATGGGCTCAAATAAATTTGGAAAGTGGTGACAAGATGGTATTGACTTCAGGTGAAGACGCTGTGGGTTGGTGGCAACAACGTCAAACTGATGTTACAATAAGTTTTAGCATAAATCCCCCTGAACCAAGAATACGTCTTGTTACAGCAAAGGATAAAGATAAAAAATTTGTGGTTGATTGTATCAGCACAGATGGTGGTGGAATTCCACGTAACGTAACTGTTAGTATGGGATTGTCACTTGTAAGACTGCAAGCCCTCAGTTTGGACGAATTTGCGATAAAAACCAGTTTAAATCCTGCAAAAATCCTAGGATTGGATAATAAAGGTCACCTAGGAACTGGAGCGGATGGTGATATCAGCGTTCTCGATCCTCAGAAACATTGCGTTGATATGACTTTCAGCAACGGAAAAATTGTGAATTATAAAGGAAAAATCTTTGCTACAGGTACCCGTTTTATAACAACCACGGCAGGTAGGAGGTATGTTGAACAAAAAAACCTTGATACAATCGTTGTTGGTCCGGTTGAGTAACTTCTGTCAACCTCGTAAAATTCTAACCCGACAAGTCGGAAAACTTTTTAGTTACGCTGGATAAATGCCTTAGTGGCAACTTTTTCATATAATTGCAAATTATCTCCTTCATTTTCTCGAAGTCTCGTACCTCGCTACCTGTTTTTTTATTGTAGAAATTGTGGAGTAAGGCACTATTTTTTCGAGGTATTATTGCCATATCGGTCTATTCTGCGACTTAATTGGTCTCAGTATTTTACAAGAACATCAGAGAGAATTGTAATGTGGCGAATGTTAATATCTTTCTTTTTCTTGTCAGGTTTCTTTTTTGTTGCTCTTTCCTCTGCTTCAGAGGAAAGCCGGTCTCAACAAAATGTTCTTGTTCTTCACTCATTTCATAAAGGACAAAGATGGACTGACAGTATTGCCGATGGCATTGAGTCTGTTCTTGGCAACAGCGACAACAATATACAGTTGTACTTTGACTATATGGATGCTGAAAAAATCTTTGATAGTCAGCACTTGAAAAACCTTC
>JAOZTO010000196.1 GCA_029942265.1 Desulfocapsa sp. | reverse complement strand
ATTTTGCATTTACCTCGACATCGAACAAAAATGCTATTAAATCAACGGACTCATTGATGAGTTTTTGCCCAATATAATTTGAATAACGGTATGGAGAATGCGAATAATAGTTATAAAAACAATTTACACTGAAAAAATGTAAATGGATATAGAAAGATCACTTTTTCCTTGGTTTTACCAGATATAAGAACAGCATTACTATTTTGTAACTTGCCGAACCAACAAAAAAAGAGTAAATATTAACTAATAATTATTGGTTGCGCCACTCCCCTCTTTCACAGGATCCTATATGCTCGTTAAAGACCTATTGGAAAAACAGAAAACTACATTTAGTTTTGAGTTTTTTCCGCCAAACAAAGATGCTATTGCTGATCGTCTTCTTGAAACAATTTCAAATCTTATGCCCCTTAGCCCATCTTATGTTAGCGTAACATATGGTGCTGGTGGCACTACTAGAAGCAGAACTCACGATCTTATTGTTCGTATCAAGGAACAAACTGATATCACCGTGGTTTCACATCTTACCTGTGTTGGAAGTACACGATCCGAAATACATACTATTCTTGAAAAATATCAACAAGCAGGTATTCGTAATATTCTTGCACTTCGTGGTGATCCACCAAAAGATCTGACTGATTTCGTTGAACCCGCTGATGGCTTTGCTTATGCAGCAGATCTTGTTGCTTATATAAAAAAACATTTTCCTGAAATGTGTGTCGGTGTTGCAGGGTTTCCTGAAGGCCATCCCGGAACACCTAATCGACTTCAGGAACTCGATTATTTAAAACAAAAGGTCGATGCAGGTGCCGATTACATTGTAACGCAACTCTTTTTCGACAACAGAGATTATTATGATTACTGCGAACGATGTGAGTTTGCAGGGATAAAAGTTCCCAATATAGCGGGTATTATGCCAGTCAGTACCAAAAGCGGTTTGATTCGTATAGCAGAGCTTGCCGGCGGAGCCAGGATTCCAGCACGTTTATTACGAGCGGTTGAGCGTGCAGGAGACAATGAGTATATTGAAAAAGTTGGTACTCACTGGGCAACAGAGCAAGTTCGCGATCTTATAGACAATGGTGTTAGGGGAATACAGTTTTTCACGCTTAACTCTTCCCAAGCAACCTTAAACATATATAATTCGCTTGGTGTTAAAAATTCAAGACAGTTACGATAAACGCCATCTCCAATTTGAACTTTTTACGAGCTTGTCACCTTTACAAATGAAAATTAAATCCGTTGGTATCAAATCTATACAGGTTCCTGTGCGTATCAGGGAAATGAATGGTGGATTACAAAATAGCGTTGCAACTGTTTCACTCCAGGCAAGCATGCCAGGAGAATACCGTGACAGTTACGTTCTTACATTTACATCTGTGCTCAACAAATACATAGACGACTTAAGTGTCAGTAATTTCCCTGAGCTTCTTTCTGAAGTTAAAGAGGGGCTTCATGCGGCAAGCGCAAGAGTAAAAATGTCGTTCCCTTATTTTGTAGAAAAAAAAGCGCCTGTCTCAGGAACCAGAAGTTTGATGGAGTATGAATGCAGCTTTACAGGGGAAGTTGGAACTGACACCCGTTTTATTCTCTCTGTTAAAGTTCCCATAACTACATTATGTCCATGTTCCAAAGAAATCAGTGAGCAAGGTGCGCACAATCAGAGAGCAGAAGTTGCCTTAAATGTTACTTTTAAGAAATTTATTTGGGTGGAAGATCTGATTAAACTTATTGAAAATGCGGCATCCTGTGAACTATGGGCATTGCTTAAACGTCCAGATGAAAAATATGTTACGGAAAGAGCTTACAACAACCCGATGTTCGTTGAAGATGTGGTGCGTAAAGTTGCATTATCTGCCCTTGATGATCCTCAGATAACATGGTTTTCAGCAAGTGTTGAAAGTTTTGAATCCATACATAAACATAGTGCTTATGCTTATGTTGATTCTAATGAAATTCGCTGATCATTGCCATTTTACAATGATGGGATCACCTATATTCTCAAACATTTTATCATTGTCATAAAGAGATATAAATTTTTTTTATATTATTTGTCAAATTTTCTTAAGGAAAAAGCTTGTAAAATATCGATATTGTGTTAACTAATTGCAGTTAGTTTGTTCAGTCTCAACTCGGGAATAGCAATCTGTAATAAACAGATTGTTGTTCTAAATAGTTTATTTGTTTTTATCAGGAGGTATTATGAAATTTGGTTTAAAATTTGTAGTCGCTGCTGCTGCGATTGCCATGCTTGCAACACCAGCTATGGCTGCTAAAACCGTAAAATGGAAACTGGCTATGACATGGCCATCAACATTAACGCCATTGGCATCTCCACCGGCACAAGTTGCAAAACTGGTTGAGGAGATGAGTGGCGGAACCTTTATTATTAAAGCTGAAGGAAAAGAAAAACACAAGGCACCTCTTGGAATCCTTGATATGGTCAAAGGTGGCCAATATCAGATGGGTCACAGTGGATCCTACTACTGGAAAGGAAAGGACATTTCCACAGTCTTCTTTACAACGATTCCTTTCGGAATGACTACTGCTGAGCAATATGCCTGGTTTTACTATGATGATGGCATGAAGTATATGCAGCAAGTCTATGATCGCTTCAATGTGCTTAACTTTCCTGGTGGAAATACAGGCGTACAGATGGGCGGATGGTTCAAAAAAGAAATTAATGCCATTGAGGATCTTAAAGGTTTGAAAATGCGTATTCCAGGTCTTGCAGGAGAAGTATTTGCAAAACTTGGTGTAAACGTAACTAATATCCCAGCTGGAGAATTGTACACATCTCTTGATCGTGGAACAATTGATGCCCTCGAATGGGTCGGACCTGGAATGGATATCAAAATGGGTTTTCATAAAGTTGCACCATTCTATTACACTGGATGGCATGAACCAGCATCTGAGATGCAATTTCTTGTAAACAAACGTGCTTATGAAAAACTTTCTCCTGAGCATAAAGCCATACTTCAAACTGCTATGAAAACTGCAAGTGCTGATATGTACTATGAAAATTTTGCAGCCAGTGCCAATGCGTGGGAACAGATGAAAACTGAATTCCCCAACATTAAAGTGAAAACTTTTCCAGTACCTGTTTTAAAAGCTATGAAAGCAGCCTCTGACGAACTTCTTGCTGGGTACGCTGCCAAAGATCCACAATTCAAAGAAATTCTTGAATCCCAACAAACTTTTATGAAAAAAGCCAGAGCATGGACAATTATTTCAGATTACAACTACATCAAAACCAGTATAGAACTTGAACAATAAGTTCCTGATTAATTTTATGTAATCTCATTCCGCCCTGTTAGAATTATTTTGACAGGGCGGCTTTTTTTTATATATCTACCTTACCAAATTCCATGGAACTCACAGAACGATTTATCTCAAAAACAGTTGATATGGTAGGAAAAATTATTTCCCTACTGTTATTCCTTATGGTACTGAATGTTTCCTTCGACGTGATGATGCGGTATGTCTTTCGTAACTCTTCGGTGGGAATGCAGGAGATGGAGTGGCATCTTTTTTCTGTTATTTTCCTTTTCGGTATTGGGGTTGCACTTAAAGATGAAGGCCATGTTCGTGTCGATTTTATTTTCGATCAACTTTCAATACAGAAAAAAGCAATAATCAATATAGTTGGTACGTGTTTGTTTTTGATTCCTTTTGCTCTGCTGATCTTCACGGGATCCTTTGAATTTGTTAAAGATGCATTTGTCGTTATGGAAATATCTGAAGATCCGGGAGGACTACCATTTAGATGGGTAGTTAAAGCCATGATTCCCCTTGCATTTTCCTTTCTGATTTTCAGTGCGATTGGATATATTCTTCAAAATATCCGCATTTACCGGGAGGCTACCAAGTGACCGGTATAATAATGTTTTTTGCTGCTCTTGCCTTACTGGTTTTGGGCTATCCTGTAGCGTTTACTTTTGGTGTGGTTTCCATGTTTTTCGGTGCCATAGCAGCAATTCTTGAGTTCTTGCCAGATCCTCACCTTGTAGCGGTAGCTGAAGAATTCTTCCTCATGTTTTCCATGATGCCTTTTCGTATTTATTCCATCATGAATAACACCATTATGATGGCTATCCCGTTGTTTATTCTTATGGGCATTGTACTTCAGAAATCTGCTCTTGCTGAAAGACTCTTGGAATCCATGGGCCTTTTGTTTGGAAAAATACGTGGCGGAGTTGCAATCAGTACTGTAATTGTAGGTACTTTACTTGCAGCATCTACTGGCGTTGTTGGAGCGTCTGTTGTGGCAATGGGCGTTATCTCTCTTCCTGTAATGCTCAAATACGGTTATTCAAAAAAACTTGCCACAGGAACAATCTGTGCCTCTGGTACATTGGGGCAAATTATTCCGCCTTCTATTGTACTGATTATCTTAGGAGATGTTTTTCAACTTCCAGTTGGTGATCTCTTTAAAGCAGCGTTAGCACCAGGACTTGTGCTTGTTGGCTGTTATATTCTGTATATTTTAATAATCTGTTACTTAAAGCCTGAAATAGCACCTCCAATACATATTGGGGATGGCAGTAAACAGCCTTCTATCAAGGACGCTCTCTTTGCCATTGTTCCACCAATGACTTTGATCATTCTCGTTCTGGGTTCTATTTTTGCCGGAATTGCAACTCCTACGGAATCAGCATCTGTGGGTGCACTTGGTGCCATGGTGCTTGCTGCCATGTATAAGAAACTGAGTTTGAAGATTATACAAGAATCATGCTACGAGACTGTCAAAATCACAGCAATGGTATTTGCCATACTTATTGGTGCAACTGCCTTTTCAATGGTTTTTGTTTACACCGGAGCCGATATAATTGTTGAAGGATTTATGATGAATCTGCCTGGTGAAAAATGGGGCTTTCTTATTCTTTCCATGCTTGCCATCATGCTACTCGGATTTTTTATCGATTTTATTGAGATATCGTACATTGTTGTACCGATACTTCTTCCCATAGCAGATGCCATTGGTATCAACCCAATGTGGTTTGCAATCCTTATTGCCATGAATTTGCAAACATCATTTTTAACACCACCTTTTGGTTTTTCTCTCTTTTATTTGAAAGGGGTCTGTCCGCCAGAAATTAAAACCACTGATATTTATAAGGGTGTTATGCCGTTTATTGCAATTCAACTAGCTGTGCTTGCATCTATTGTTCTTTTTCCTACTTTGTACGGGTTTTAGCTTTTTTACTTAGCCATCTTAAACTTGACCTTTTTACAGCGCCATCACAGGCAGAAGCGTAAATATTCGGGTTCGGTTCAAAAATAGGATCAACCACTGAACTGTAAATGTTTGGATAGTGCCCAGGTTCGCTTGATCCGGCATGTGAACTATATTAGTTCATATGTGAACAGGCCGGATCAAGCGAAGATGGGGTGCTAGCCGAATATTTACGTAGAAGCTTACATAATTA
>JAOZTO010000195.1 GCA_029942265.1 Desulfocapsa sp. | reverse complement strand
TTTTACCGCAGGCATATAGTTGATATTCCGAGGATAAAATTTTTCATTTAACGAAGAGATCGGGCAAAAAGGCATTAAATCAACAGGCTCATACATGCCCATAATAATCTCTGTGCACCACCACAGAATAGGCATAATCCAAAATAGTCCCCTAGGAGAATACAGGTAGGTCAACTTGTTGCTGAATTGCTCTGGCAAAGGGCTGCATTCCGGTGCACTCCAGCATTATAGCGCCTATACTGGGGTTTTTTTTGTAGAAATCCACACAGGCAGCGACCATCTGCTGTTCTTGAATTTCATATACTGCTTCCGGGTGTTCAGAACGAACCTCCCAACTCCACAATTTGTCAAGTTCAGTACAACTATATTCATCACTTGCCCCGGCAATAAGATAGTTCCTGTCTGGATTGATTCCCACTTTTTTAAGATGGGTTTCAGTTAAAAACTGTTTTTGATAACAGATAATCCCGACATTTTTTTTCGGTCCAATGGTCTGCTGGATAAAAGGAACCTGCAACAGACTGGACATAAAGACTGGGATATCAACAGCATCAGCCACTTCCGGTTGAAAATAAGCAAAATATCCACATTCTGCTGCAATAGCTCTGCAACCCATCCTTTCAAGTTTTTTTGCAGAATTAAGTATCGGTTCCAGGCAGGGTGATTTGTCTTCGTGCCAGAGTAATTGTTTAATATCTATCCCGTCAACAATTTCGTATTGAACCGGGTACGGAAAACCACTGGCATTTCTAACATCACCTGGAAAACCGGGATAAACATCATCCAAAATCATGATGCCAATACCCATTCCATAGCAAGTGTGATTTTTTCGTGTAAAGATCTGTTTAATGCCAACGTCTCTATTTTGGTATTGCATACCTACCTCATAAAAGGGTAATGAAAAATGCTTGTACTTAATTTACAATCAACCATATCTCCCCTCACGGAGAGTCTCAAGTGAGCCAGCTTAAATAGCATGGAATCTGAATTATTCGGCCAATCAACTATCGGTCTTGGTTCGCAACCCATCGCGATAAAGTGCCTTTATCAGTGAAATGACCATTAGAACCATGACCATAGTAAAGGGCAGGGCTCCGATAATCATTGCATTTTTCAAAGAATCCAATGGGTTTGCTCCTGCTCCGCTATTCCCGGCAATGATCAGTGTACCAACCACGCTTGTCAAGATTACCCCCCAAATAATCCGGTGCTTGATTCCGGTTTCCTGTTCGCCTCCAGACATGATGGTGTTCAAAACCAAAATGCCTGAGTCTGCAGAAGTCACCAGAAAAGTCATGATCAGCACTACACACATGATGGTCAATCCTGATAAAAATCCACCTGAAATCATATGGCCGAGTGTAACAAAAAGTTTGGCTGTGTTTGTCGCACCAATAATGGAGCCATCTGCTACGCCAGTCAATTCAAGATCTATAGCCGTCGCACCCAAAATGGTCATCCAGAGGAAACAGACAACCGCAGGAGCAATGACGCAGCCAAAAATAAATTCACGTACGGAACGCCCTTTTGATATGCGTGCCAAGAACAGACCGACGAAAGGTGAAAAGGCAATCCACCAGGCCCAGTAGAATGTGGTCCATCCTGCCTGCCAGGCAAACTGGCGGCCTGGTTCACCTGCTTCATAAAGGGTTGTGGCAAGCTTATCCGAATTCTCAAGCGCCGTAACAGAGGCAGGTAATGTCTCCGTGAATCCTGCAAGTGTGCCCCAGGCATTGGTGGCACTGCTGTAAATTAATGCGATATCTGTGGTAGGCAAAGCTTTTACAGCCTCTGGAATTCCCGCAGTAAAAGCATTTACTGACTGTGGTCCATATGCACCAAAAGACAATTCCACAAAATGCAGAATATAATCGACTAAGCCACTTCCAAACTTTGTCATGGCAAATGAGAACGAACCAAAAAATACAAAAGTAAGCAGCAGGATAATTGACAGCACAAGGTTTAAGTTCGACAGGTATTTAATCCCACGACCAACACCCGATATCGCTGATAGAATTGACATACCCATGATCAATAGCAGTGCCGAAATCAGTCCGACAGTACTGGGTTTGGGCGCATCCAGATTGCCATTCATCAGCCATTCCATACCTGAAACAGCATATACACCATCGACAAACTGGCTTATACCAAAGCCAATTGTTACTGAAACCCCAAGAATTGTGGCTACAACACCTAGAATATCAACTAGATGACCTAGAGGGCCGTTTACAGCGCGGCCAAAAAGTGGTGTTAGCGCTGACCTGATGGTCAGTGGCATATTGCGAGTGTAAGCGTAATATGCAAGACTCAATCCCGTTATGACATAAACCCCCCAGGCATGGAATCCATAATGCAGGAAGGTGTAGCGATAGGCCGACTCTACAGCCTCCGGGCTATTCGCTACAACTTCCCCCCGGAGTACAACGGGGTTGGAACCCCATAGTCCAAGTGGTTCCGCCGTAGCAAATACCATCAGACCTACCCCCAGACCGGCCCCGAACATCATCGCGAACCAGGAGAAATTAGAGAATTCAGGTGTCTCCCCCTCTGGACCCAGAATTTTTTTACCCGTTGCGGGCAAAACTGCAACAATAAGCAGAAAAAGCGTAAACAAACCAACAGATATGATGTAAAACGAATTAAAGCTGTTCAATAAGCTTCCATTCACTGCCGACAAAATGGTTTTCGCATTGCCGGGCCATATCAACGCCCAGATCACCAGTAAGGTCATACCAATCTTGCTGACCAATGCAATGGGAAGACTATAACCTTCATAGAATCCAGATGGAACTTTCTTTATATCTACTGCTGTAAACGGCGGTTTTATTGACATAAATCCTCCTTGATTGTTGGGTTTTGTTACTTCCTTCTATGGTTGACTGATGTCATGACTCAATATTTCCTGCACGGACATTTTTGAGAAAATTCATACAAAAATTGTCATTACCTTTGAGCATTTCTCCGGTTTTTAAAACTGCCATGATCTCTTTGTCAAAAGGATCCATAATAGCCGAATCAAAGCCATGAGCATCAGTCTGTAGCGCTCTGTAAAGTTTAAAACCAACTCTTTTAGTTAAGAAGTTGTTTCGCAAATTTGCTGGCCGATCCGGCATCCGCAGCAAAACCATCGGCTTCAATCTCATCAGCAAAGCTTTTAGTCACAGGTGCTCCGCCTACCAGTATTTTGACCTGGTCTCTAAGACCGCTTTCTTTTAGTGCATCAACCGTCTGTTTCATCATGGGCATGGTGGTGGTCAACAAAGCGGAAAGGGCAACGATATCAGCTTTATGTTCATCAACTGCTTTAACAAACAGTTCCGGGGTAACATCCACACCCAGATCAACAACCTCAAAACCGGAACTCTCCATCATCATTTTCACCAGGTTTTTGCCGATATCATGGAGATCTCCTTTAACTGTTCCAATGACAACTTTACCAACCGAAGAGCCTTCTCCTTCTTTAAGCATGGGTTTTAGTATCTCCATGGCAGTACCCATACATTGTGCTGCCATGAGAACTTCAGGAATGAACATGTCACCACTTTCCATTTTTTCGCCGACAACGTCCATTCCACTGATAAGACCTTGATTGAGTACATCTCCTGCTGCATCTCCAGCACTAATAGCTGAATTAACGGCTCCTAGTACAGCTGATTCATCCCCTTTGATTAATGCTTCTGTGATATTGCTGTAGTCTGTCATGATTGTTCCCTTTATTTTTTTGTCTTTTTAACCACTTATATAGTTTATAAAACCGTAACTATTCAGCTGCACCCCATATTCGTCCATTTGGACATTCTCACATAGCAAACTATGCTTCGAATGTCCAAATGAACGAATATGAGGCACATCTGAACAGTTACAGGTCAGTATTATGCCAACTATCATGTGCTGGCTGAACAGTTACATAAAACCTCTATATCCAGGCAGCCTGCATTTTGTCCAATTCCTGGATAATTTCTGGAGAGAGTGGTGCCGGCCGATGTTTCATCTTTTCCAGAGTGAGTTCCTGAAGGCGTTGCTCCAGTTTTCTGGAACCCTGTTTTTTCCAGTTGTCATACACCATTCGTTCAAACAGACTGGAGTACTTGATTTTTCTAAAATGTTCTGCAGTATGTTTTTCCTGGAGATAATGCCCACCAGGTCCTACTTTTTCTATTATATCAAGGGCCAGGGTTTCTTTGGTGATTGGAATACCCTCCATATAGTGCTTTACCGAATCGACAATATCATTGACCAGAACCATATATTCCGGGGACACCAGGTTTCCATGATCCATCCATGAGCTGCAGTCATGAACCAGGCCGGACCCGATTGCAGCAGCACTCAAACATTGAAACGCTGCTTCAGCACCGGCCTGAGCATCACAGAATTTGGCGTCGGTTGCACCTGCAGTTCCAAAAAACGGCAGTTGGTAATGTTGTGCCATCTGTGCTAAAGCACCCGTCATCAGGCTCATTTCGTTGGCACCGTAGGAAAACATTGAGGTACGCATATCCATAATTGTGGTAAACGCACCATAGATAAATGGTGCACCGGGGTTCTGGAGCTGGTGCATTACGAGACCACTTAATGACTCTGCACTTGCCTGAACAATAGTTCCAGCGAAAGTTGCGGGAGAAGATCCGCATGCCTGAGGTGCTGGAAAGTTGATCAGAGGGATACCCTTTTCAGCGCAAAATAAGAGCTTATCCACTGCAGGGTCGTAATAAACCAAAGGGGAAATAGGTTCAGAGTAATGGACGATATAAGGTGCGTTATCAAAGTTTTCTTTCCCTCCGCACAGCAGGAGCGCCATCTCGTAGATATCTTTTACGCTATTGCTGTCTTTGCAACAAAAGACCAATGGTTTTTCACAAAACTGCATGACCTTTCTCGCCACAATCCTATCCGCAGTGTCAGGAGGGACATCATCAGCCATACCAATAGTCATGCACCAGTCAAAACTGGGGAGTGCATCACAGAGAGCTGCAGCTATCTCCACGTGTTTGCTCACATATCGACTTCGCTTATGAGTCTCAGGATCCATATAGTCGATACAGTCAAGGCTGGGGCCAAAATATGACTTGTCCCTTTCAAGGTAAACAGTCCGTTCTCCAGTTCTTTTCCCGAGTACAATACGGCTTGGAGCTTTTCTGATAGCATCCTCTACCATCCACGATGGAATCCGTACCCGGTCATTTTGAACTCTGGCACCTGCGCCACTGAGAAGTTCGAGTGCTTTGGGATGCGTCAACTTAATGCCGACCCGTTCAAGCACTTCCAGACTTGCCATATGGAGCTGTTTTATCTGTGCATCATTGATCACTCTGAGCTGGGGTTTGAAATAGAGTTCATCTGTAAACATACCCATTTTTAATTCTCCTTATATACCATTTATGAGCCTGTTGATTTAATGCCTTTTGTCCCGATCTCTTCGTTAAATGAA
>JAOZTO010000194.1 GCA_029942265.1 Desulfocapsa sp. | reverse complement strand
TTTTTGACAATTCTGAAGAGTTTGGGCGAAAGGGCATTCTCGGACAGCCTCCTAGGTTCGTTTGATCCGGCTTGTGAACTATATTTGTTCATATGTGAACAGGCCGGATCGAACGAATATGGGGGGCTAGCCGAATATTTACTAGTTTTTTTACATCAGGTGAGTTGGGGAAGCCCCTTTCCAGCTTAGACAAGCCAGTGAAGAGCGACTCAGGTGAATCACAAACAGGGGTATTTTGAGGGAGAAAACAATGGAAGAGCAGGTAGGAAGAATCGGAATGAACACCGGTATCAGCAGGCGCGGCTTTATAAAAAGTTGCAGTGTAGCTGCTGCTGCGCTGGGTCTCTCTGAGGCCATGATTCCACAACTGCTGGAGGCAGCTGAATCAGCACAGCGACCAACTGTTATTTGGCTTCATTTTCAGGAGTGTACAGGATGTACTGAGAGCTTGCTTCGCGGTTCTCATCCAGATATCGGTCGTTTGATTCTCGATATCATTTCGCTGGATTATCATGAAACCATTATGGTTCCATCGGGACATCAGGCGGAAAAAAGTCTCCACGACTCAGTGGAAAAAAATAAAGGTAAGTTTATCTTGGTAGTTGAAGGAGCGATCCCAACTGCTAATAATGGCGAATACTGCAAGATTGCCGGACGTACGGCCATGGATATCCTTGCTGACATCGGCCCTAAGGCAGCAGCAGTTATCTCCCTTGGAACATGCGCCTCTTTTGGCGGTGTACAGGCAGCAGCCCCTAATCCTACTGGAGCAAAGGGGGTGCAAGAGTTACTTTCTGGGGTTCCTATTATTAATCTTCCAGGCTGTCCACCGAATCCAATTACTTTTCTTGGAACAGTTCTGCATTATTTAACTTTTAAACGTCTTCCCAATACCGATGATATGGGACGTCCTCTTTTTGCATATGGTCGTTTGATTCATGATCATTGTGAACGTCGTGCTCATTTCGATGAAGGTCGTTTTGTGGAAGAGTTTGGCGATTACGGCCATAGAAACGGATACTGTCTTTACAAAGTTGGTTGTAAAGGACCTGAAACCTTCTCAAATTGTCCGGCCGCACGTTTTAATGATGTGGATGTCTGGCCAGTTTCTGTTGGTCATGGGTGTATTGGTTGTACCGAACCCAATTTTTGGGATTCCATGGCTCCGTTTTATGAGAGATTGCCGAATGTTACAATTCCAGCAACTGGAATTAGCACAGGAGTTGACAAGGCAGGTAAGGTGATTCTTGGTGTGGCGGCGGCAGGTGCAGCAATTCATGGTGCTGTTGGTATCGCAAAGTCTAAACTGAAGTGCTGCAAAGATAAGGCATAGGTTTACTTATCTTATACTGGCAAAGAATATCGTATGTCAGTAAAGATGCCTTCACTAAAAACTTTTTTACAAAAATTATCGAGAGGATACAATGGCTCAGAGAATTACTATAGACCCCATTACCAGAATTGAGGGTCACTTACGAGTAGATGCAGAAGTGGATGGAGGCGAGGTAACTAAAGCCTGGTCATCCGGTCAAATGTGGCGTGGTCTTGAAACCATCTTAAAAGGAAGAGATCCACGTGATGCTTGGTTATTGACTCAGCGTATATGCGGAGTGTGTACCTCAGTACATGCTTTGGCATCCGTCCGAAGTGTAGAAAATGCGCTCAATCTTGAGATTCCGATAAATGCCCAGTACATCCGTAATATAGTGATGTCCGTTCATGCACTTCAGGATCATATTGTTCATTTTTATGTTCTTTCAGCACTTGACTGGGTTGATGTGGTTTCAGCACTTTCTGCCGATCCGAAAAAAGCTGCAGCGCTTGCGGCATCTTTGTCTGATTGGCCCAATAACAGTGTGAAGCGTATGACCGCTGTGCAGGATAAATTGAAAGCTCTGGTTGCAAGCGGACAACTCGGTCCTTTTGCAAATGGATACTGGGGACACCCTGCCATGAAGCTTCCACCGGAAGCTAATCTGATGGCGGTTGCACATTACCTTGAATCTCTTGACTATCAGAGAAAAGCCACGATGGCACTGGGTATTATTTCCGGTAAAAACCCTCATATTCAGAATCTTTCAGTCGGTGGTGTTACAACAGCATTAAATCTGGACAGTGATTCTGCCCTGAATATGGAACGTCTCTACTGGATTAAACAACTGATTCAGGAAGTACGTGGCTTTATTCAGCAGGTGTATCTGCCGGATGTTGTTGCAGTTGGTGCATTATACAAAGAATGGCTTCCATACGGAAAGGGCGTGAATAATTACCTTGCAGTGCCTGATATGGTTTTGAATACTGCATCCACAGAATTTGATCTTCCTGGTGGAACGATCATGGGTGGCGATCTTAGCACCGTGAAAGGCATTACATCCTATCATGACGATTACTTCAGAGATAACGTTGTGGAGAACATCAGTCATGCTTGGTACAAAGGCGACTGGTCTAAACATCCATATGATGAAGACGACACACCAAACTACACTGATTTCCAAGATGATGGTAAATATTCCTGGATTAAAGCACCACGATTCCAGGGACAACCTATGCAGGTAGGACCACTTGCTCAAATGCTGGTCGGATATGCACAGGGACATCCACTCATTGTGAAAAACGTTGATAGTGCCTTATCAATGATCTCAAGTGTGGCTGGTGTTCAAGTAGGACCTGGCGTTCTTGAATCAACAATTGGTCGTATTGCAGCACGTGCAGTTCGTGCTTCCATACTCAGTGATCTTGCTCTGAAACATTGGGATCTGCTGGTTAATAATATTGATAGTGGTGATCTTGAAATCTTCAATAAACCTGTATTTCCACAGGGCGAACAGCGTGGTTATGGTCTCCATGAAGCGCCGCGTGGAGTGCTGTCACATTGGATTGTTATTCAGGATGGTAAAATCAAGAATTATCAGTGTGTTGTTCCTTCCACATGGAATGCAGGGCCACGTGATGCTGAAGGTGTTGCCGGTCCTTATGAGGCATCTATCCTTGGTAATCCTATAGCTGATCCTGAAAAACCGCTTGAAATTCTGCGTACTGTTCACTCCTTTGATCCATGTATTGCTTGTGCAGTTCATACTGTGGATGCCAATGGGAACGAGGTTACAAATGTGAAAGCGTTATAGATTGTTTCGTAACATCTTCTGTGTCTGGTTAAACTTTTGCCTTATCCAAGTTTGACCAAGCACAGATAAGGTGTTGCAGAACAGTTACCTGAAATGATCTTTTACTTTACCTCAATCTGAGAGGGCTGTTATGAGTTATGAAATTAAGAATGTTTGGAGTCTCTTACTCCGCCTGTTTCACTGGTCTTTAGTGCTGTCTATTATTGCACTTGTGGTGACGGGGTTTTATATTAATACACCGTGGACGAATACCACCTTACATGGAAGTGCATCGTGGCCAATGGCTGATATGAAATATTATCATTTTCTGGCAGGCTATGTGTTTGCTGCTGCGATTATGATTCGATTGTTTCTCTATATTTTTGGAAATCGCCATGAGCGAATCTGGGATATTCTCCCATTCACTTCGCGAAATATCAAAAGTCTGGTTACGACCCTTGGCTATTATAGTTATGTTAGTGATAAGCACGATACAAGACTCGGGCACAATGTGCTTGCAGGATTGACCTATGTTGTCACCGTTATAGCTGCGATTTTTATTCTGATGAGTGGTTTTTATATGCTGTACCCTGAAGGAAGTTTCTGGCAGGGTTTTGGTAACACCATCTTTGGAAGTCTGCAACAGGCTCGTTTTATACACCATCTGTTGATGTGGTACTTCATCCTTTTCGCCTTTGCTCATGTGTATATGGTGATTTGGAATGATCTGAAATCACCGGAAGGTCTTGTGTCTTCAATGTTTAATGGGAAGAAATTTACACACAAGGATGCCTGATTCTTTATGTCTTACGGAAATCAACGTTCTGGGAACTGTCCAGGGCGTTGGTTTTCGACCCTTTGTGTATCGTCTGGCCAAGAAATTTGCTATTTCCGGTACGATTTCCAATAATGACCAGGGGGTTGTAATAGAAGCTGAAGGAGATGCTCTCTCCATTCAGAATTTTATCAGCACTCTTCGTGATTCCCCGCCGCCGCTTGCACGCATCACCTCTTTTCATCATTTTTCTCATCCGGTCACTAAAGGTTTTTCTGAATTTTCAATTCTTGCCAGTGTATCTAATCAAAAAAGTAGTGCCTTGATTCCTGCTGATATTGCTCTGTGTGGCGACTGTTTAAACGATATTTCAGATCCTGAAAATAGGCGTTTTTCTTATCCATTTACCAATTGTACAAACTGTGGTCCGCGCTTTACCATTGTAGAATCTATTCCGTATGATCGTCCGGGTACTTCCATGAAGCATTTTCCGCTCTGCTTGGAGTGTAGGGCTGAATATGAAGATCCAGAAGACAGGCGATTCCATGCCCAGCCTAACGCCTGTGGCATGTGTGGGCCATCCTTATCATATTACGATCAGGATGGAGTGCAGTTGAGCGCCGAATATCCTTTAGAAGAAGTTGCCTCTGCACTAAAACAGGGGAAAATCGTTGCTATGCGTGGATTGGGAGGTTTTCATCTGGTCGTGGATGCGACTTCGGATCAGGCAGTAAAAAAACTTCGATCCCGAAAAGGAAGAAAATCAAAACCTCTTGCAGTGATGACATCTTCCATGGAGGAGGCGCAAAAGTTTTGTTATGTGAGTAGCAAAGCCTCAGAACTTCTTCAAGGGATTGAACACCCCATAGTGTTACTACCTCAAAAACAGTCATTTCTTGCGGCATCGCTTACTCCTGGTATTGATGAAATTGGCGTGATGCTCCCGTATACCCCACTTCACCAGTTGCTTTTTTCGCAGAAAGAATGCCCAGCTACTCTTGTAATGACCAGCGGTAATAAAAGTGGGGCTCCGATTTATACAGCAAATGATGCCGCTCTGTCTGGATTGTCAGAGATTGCAGACTGCTTTCTTCTTCATAATCGGGATATTCTGACACGTGTTGATGATTCAGTAGTGAGAATAAGCCGTAATAGAACTCAGATGTTGCGCCGTGCCAGAGGCTATGTTCCTGCACCTACGCCATTTTCTAAAAATATACCACCTGTTCTTGCCTGTGGCGGTGGGCTGAAATCAACGTTTTGTCTCACCCGAGGAAAAGAAGCGTTTCTTAGCCAACATATAGGCGATCTTTTTAATTTGGAATCACTGGATTTTTTCAAAGAAAGCAACTATCATTTCAAGAAACTACTGCAGGTGGAACCGGAGGCTGTTATTTGTGACCTTCATCCCGATTATTTAAGTACTCATTACGCAAAGGAATTAGGACTACCGTTATATCAGGTACAACACCATCATGCCCATGCTGCTGCGGTACTGGTGGAGCATGGTATAGAAGGAAAGGTACTGGCATTGATTCTTGATGGGACAGGTCTTGGAGATGATAATAGTAGCTGGGG